>JBDNAP010000380.1:0-2994 GCA_039768325.1 Thiogranum sp. | reverse complement strand
TCAGCATCTGCGGGCTGGCGGTAATCACACCCTCCAGTGGAGATTCACCGCCTGAGAAATGCAGGCGCTGATTTTCCTCTTCAATCTCGTGCAAGCGGTAAGCGCGATTGACGATAAAGCCGAGCAGATCGGCATCGATAGGCTTGTAGAAAAAATCGTAGGCGCCCATACCGATCGCCTGCAGCGCATGCTGGCGGTCGTTGTTGCCGGTGACCACAATCACCTTGGTGGCTGGTGATCTGGTGAGAATCGCTTCAAGCGCCTGAAACCCTTCACCGGTTCCGTCCGCGTCCGGCGGCAGCCCCAGATCCAGGGTGACGACGGGTATACGATATTTTTCAAGCTCGCTCAAGGCGGCTTCGCGGTCACCCGCAATAATGACGTCATACCCTTCAAAACACCACTTGAGCTGTGTCTGTAGTCCCGGGTCATCCTCAACTACCAGCAATTTCCTTGAGTCGGCGCTCATCAATCTTTCCATTCTTCGAATTGTCGGAGGACTTTACGCTACTTTTCGTTTCTTCGCTAATCGGAATTCGCATCCGAAAGGTCGTGCCTTCGTTAACGCGGCTGATGACCTCCACCTCCCCCCCCAGACCGCGAATAAATTCCCGCGTCTCATAGACACCTATCCCCATTCCTGATTTTCCCTTGGTGCTGACGAAAGGCTTGAACAGACCGTCACGTATAAAGGCTTCGTCCATCCCCGCGCCATTATCCTGGACCTCGATGACCGCGTGGTCACTCTGTTTGAATAATCGAACAATAACCATGCCATTATCAGGGGTGGCATCCTGTGCATTGCGGACCACATGGCCGATGACAGCAGCGAGTCGATCACGGTCGGCCCGGACGCCGAGCCCGGTTGCCTGACAGTCGATTCCCGGCTGCGGGGAGCCGGCCGACATGGTCACTATGACATCGTCCAGAACCTCGCACACGTCCACTGGCGTACGCTGCTGTCCGGCATCAGGTCCGCTGCGCAGGTGCGCCAATAGCCGGTTCATTTTATTGACCGAGTTTTCCACTGTCTGAATGGTATCTTCCATGAACTGTGGATTGTTTTTGTGCCGGGTGGCATTCGACACTACCAGTGATAACTGGGCAATCAGGTTTTTGAGGTCGTGCATGACGTAAGCCGACAGGCGGTTACACGCCTCGAACTGCTTGGCCTGTGACAGGGCCTGCGCCGCATCCAGCTGTGCCAGATGCGCCGCCGACTGACGGCCGACGATACGCAACAGATCGTAGTCTTCCCAGTTCATGGTATGCATTACCGGTGACCGGGCCAGCACCACCATACCCAGCAGGCGATCATGGAACACCAGCGGTGTAATCAGCCAGGCACTTTCGATATGATCGAACCACTCCGGAAGCACCAGTCCTTTATAGATTTGCGGTGCAAGTGCGTACTCCTGACAGTTAACGATCCATTCTTCTTCGCTGAGATAGCGCGACAACGAACTACCCGTATCCAGACAACAGTCAACATCGGGCATCGGCATCTGCCAGTTGGCCACCAGCTCATAGCGGTGCCCCCCCCGATACAGCCACAACAGACCGCCCGGACACTCAAGGATATCGGCAATGGCTTTGATAGTACGTTCGCGCAGCTGCTCGTTGGGTTCTTCAGTCGTGAGGGTATGAATGAAGCGCAGCCACTCCTCACGGTACTCAAATTTGTAGTGGAAAAAATGTTTGTTGATTAATACCCGCAGGCTGGCACGCAATTGCGCCGAAAACAGCAATATTGTCAACACCAGCGCAGCACCGAACAGGAAGATCACCTGCGCAATCGCGCCCCAGGTGCCGCCGTATTCACGGATCACGTAACCACCGGCGCCAATCGCCAGAAGATAAATACCCGCGCCTAACAATGCGGTGGAATGAAATACCACGCGACGGGAAACGAAAATGTCCAGCGACCAGTGCGGATCACGTACAGCGGCTATACCGATGACCGGCACCACCAGTGCATTGATAAATCCACGCGCATTCCAGATCGCCTGATCGACCTCCTGGAATAAAAGAGCGTGTGAATAGAGATAGAAATCATAGGCGAACAGTGCACCCAGGCCCATGCAAAGATACTTCACGGTGCGCCTGGATTCGGCACGTGCATTGCGCATCACCTGCTCAACCAGAACCAGCCCCGTAATCGCCATAACCAGAAAACCGGCAAGAAGAAAATCAATACCGCCAACCGCAGCCACAGGATAACTGGCTGCAACCCGGTACAGCACCAGAGCCATCATCAGCAGCGAAAAGCTGGTAAACACGCTTAGCGTGCGCCGGAAGTAACGGCTGGCCTCGGCGGGCTGCCGGTAAGCTGCACTGAGCACCCGAAGTAAAAATGCAAACAGGGCCAGATCACGCAGTGGTTCAAGCAGATATGCCGGGAACAAAGGCAAAGCGTGGCTAATGCAATACGCGGTGGCGCCCAACCACAGGGCACTGACCAGTGACGCCAGCATCAGCGCCAGCTTGTGGGGACGCCCCCGCTGCCCGGTCATCAGCACCAGAGACAGGATCAGAAATATCCCGGCCCCGGTTGCATAGCTGATCGCACCGATATTACCCATCCAGATAATCCCCCGAGATTGCCGTCAAAGAAAAACAGCAGGTCCCCAACATCGTCCCCTCTTCATGCCAGACAGGCGTGCGAAGCATTGACAATGCCTCCAAAACAATAGATTAGACTATAGCCTAGCGCTGAAATAAATCACTAGGTAATTACACCACAGATGCTCTGCCACGAGAATCAGGAGCCCGGCCCATATCGCTTATCAGATTGATTCTCGGCAGATTTTCTGAATTCTTTAGATCAACACCAGAAAACCAGGTCGGCGATTTTTACACATTCAACTGCGAAGTTTATCGCCATCAGGGGGGCCGCGCCTAGCGGTAAACGACCGGGCCTGGGGCAACACCTGCAGGAGCAACTTTCAGGTAACAATAAATCCAGATATGCTCACAGACCCTTCAGTGTCGCAC
>JBDNAP010000056.1:0-5628 GCA_039768325.1 Thiogranum sp. | reverse complement strand
TGATTTCGCCGCACGTCAACAAGGACGCGCGCGATCAGTACGAAATCCGTACCCACAAACGTCTTATGGACATTGTGGATCCCACAGATAAAACCGTTGATGCGCTCATGAAGCTCGACCTTGCGGCCGGCGTTGACGTGCAAATTAAACTGAACTGAGGCGGGAATCGCTGGCGTTTACGCTTTGCCGAGGAAACGAAAATGGCAGTCGGAATGATTGGTAAAAAAGCAGGTATGACGCGCATCTTCACCGATGAAGGTGTCTCTATTCCTGTCACTGTGCTGGAAGTCGAGCCGAATCGCGTCACCCAGCTGAGAACCCGGGACGCTGACGGATATCGTGCTTTCCAGGTGACGACCGGCGTACGCCGCGCCTCGCGGGTGAGCAAGGGCGTGGCCGGACACTACGCCAAAGCTGGAACCGAAGCCGGTCGCGGTCTGTGGGAATTCCGCCTGGCGGATGGTGAAGGCGATGATATCGAAGTCGGCAAGCAGATCGCTGTGGATATATTCGAAGCCGGTCAAAAAGTCGATATTGCCGGCACCACCATTGGTAAAGGTTTTGCCGGTGCGGTCAAACGTCACAATTTTCATATGCAGGATGCCACGCACGGTAACTCGATTTCCCACCGCGCACCCGGCTCGATCGGACAGTGCCAGACGCCTGGTCGTGTGTTCAAGGGTAAGAAAATGGCCGGACATATGGGAAACGTGCGTCGCACCGTCCAGAATCTCGAGGTCGTTCGGGTAGACGCTGAACGTAATCTGTTGCTGGTCAGGGGTGCTGTGCCCGGAGCCAGCGGTGGGGACGTGATCGTCACGCCCGCGGTCAAGGCTAGATAAGAGGGGTCGGACATGAACATTAATATGCATGGTGGTTCAAGCATGGATGTTGCCGATGCCGTGTTCGGACAGAAATTTAACGAATCGCTGGTTCATCAGGTCGTTGTTGCCTTTATGGCGGCAGGTCGGTCCGGGACCCACGCGCAGAAGAATCGTGCGGCAGTTCGTGGCGGTGGCACAAAACCCTGGCGTCAAAAGGGGACGGGGCGTGCAAGAGCTGGTACAATCCGCAGCCCGATCTGGCGAGGCGGCGGTAGAGCCTTTGCTGCGACCACTCGCGATTATGCGCAAAAGGTCAACAAGAAAGCGTACCGGGCAGCCATTCGCTCGATTTTGTCCGAGCTGGTTCGTCAGGGCCGCCTGCTGGTGGTGGAGGGATTTGCCTTACAGGCTCCGAAAACCAAAGAGCTGCTTGGCAATCTGAAAACGCTGGATCTGGATAATGTCCTCATCGTACACGACGACCCGGACGAAAATCTGTACCTGGCGGCGCGCAACCTGAATAAGGTGGAGGTGGTTGATACCACTATCGCAAATCCGGTCAGCCTGCTTGCTTTCGATAAAGTGCTGATCACTGTTGCCGCACTTCGCCAGTTTGAGGAGAAGCTCGCATGAACAACGAGCGATTGAGCAGAATACTGATCGGCCCGGTGGTCTCGGAAAAGAGCACGCGCGTCGCCGATCAAAGCAAGCAAATGGTGTTCAAGGTCTTGCCGGATGCCAGCAAGCCAGAGATTCGCAAGGCGGTTGAGAAAATGTTTGACGTGACCGTTACCCGGGTTCAGGTAAGTAATGTCAAAGGTAAGATTAAACGTTTCGGCCAGACCATGGGCCGTCGTTCCGACTGGAAAAAAGCGTACGTCACGCTGGCTGAAGGTTCGGATATTGATTTTGTGGGCGCAGACTAATGGCTATCGTTAAGTCCAAACCAACTTCTCCCGGGCGTCGTTTCGTCGTCACGGTTGTAGGAGCTGAGTTACACAAGGGTGAACCCCATGCACCGTTGGTCGA
Source organism: Thiogranum sp. (assembly GCA_039768325.1). Lineage (GTDB taxonomy): Bacteria > Pseudomonadota > Gammaproteobacteria > DSM-19610 > DSM-19610 > Thiogranum. The sequence continues at coordinate 3,775 of JBDNAP010000056.1, read as the reverse complement.
GAAAAAGACCAAGAGCGGCGGGCGTAACAACAAGGGACGTATTACCACGCGACACCGTGGTGGTGGTCATCGCCAGCGTTATCGTGTTATTGATTTCAAACGCAATAAAGACGGTGTGCCCGGTCGTGTAGAGCACCTCGAATACGATCCGAATCGCAGTGCACACATTGCGCTGGTTCTGTACGCAGACGGCGAACGCCGTTACATCCTGGCTCCTCGCGGCGTTACTGCGGGTGTTGAAATTCATAATGGCAGCGAAGCGCCGATAAAACCGGGTAATGCATTGCCGCTGCGGAACATCCCGCTGGGTACCGTGGTTCATAATATTGAACTGAAGCCGGGTAAAGGCGGACAGATTGCCCGCAGTGCCGGTTGTGGTGTGCAGCTGGTCGCTCGCGAGGGTACACATGCAACACTGCGTCTTCGCTCCGGTGAAATGCGTAAAGTGCCGGTGGATTGCCGTGCCACCATCGGAGAGGTGGGTAATTCCGAACACAATCTGCGTTCTTTGGGTAAAGCGGGTGCGACACGTTGGCGCGGTGTGCGTCCGACCGTGCGCGGTGTCGTGATGAACCCGGTTGACCATCCGCATGGTGGTGGTGAAGGTCGCACCTCCGGTGGCCGTCATCCGGTATCACCCTGGGGTGTTCCAACCAAAGGCTACAAGACCCGTAAGAATAAACGCACTGACAACATGATTGTTCGTCGCCGCACCCAGAAGTAACGATAGAGGTTAGAGACCGTGCCACGTTCAGTAAAAAAAGGACCCTTTATTGATCTTCATCTGATGAAGAAGGTCGATGAGGCGGTGAGCATCAACAGCCGTAAGCCGATCAAGACCTGGTCACGCCGTTCCATGGTGTTACCGGACATGGTTGGCCTGACCATCGCTGTGCACAATGGCCGCCAGCATGTTCCGATTTTGGTCAACGAGAACATGGTCGGTCACAAGCTGGGTGAATTCGCCGTGACCCGCACCTTTAAGGGGCACGCGGCGGACAGGAAATCCAAGTAAGGGTATCGACGTATGCAAGCGAGTGCCAAATTGAGTCATGCGCACATTTCCGCACAGAAATGCCGCCTGGTAGCTGATCAGGTCCGGGGTCTGCCGGTTGAGCGCGCACTGGAAGTTCTGACCTTCAGTCAGAAGAAGTCGGCCCAGATAGTTCGCAAGGTGTTGGAGTCAGCGATTGCCAATGCCGAACATAACGAAGGTGCGGACGTCGATGAGCTGAAAGTATCTGCGATTTGTGTGAATGAGGGTCCGACCCTCAAGCGCTGGAATGCGCGAGCCAAAGGCCGCGCCAACCAGATTCTGAAGCGCACGAGTCATATCCAGATTACTGTTGCTGAACAGTAAACTTAAGCGTAGAGATAAAGAGAGTACGGCATGGGCCAAAAAGTACATCCAATAGGTATCCGCCTCGGCATCGTCAAAGACTGGTCGTCGACCTGGTATGCGGGCTCGGACCAGTATGCAGATTTTCTCAATCTGGATCTGCAAACCCGGGACTTCATTAAGAAGAAACTGAAGCATGCGTCTGTCAGTCGTATTAATATCGAACGGCCTGCAAACAACGCGGCGATTACCATCCATACCGCACGGCCTGGTATCGTGATCGGCAAGAAGGGCGAGGATATCGAACGTTTGCGTGCTGAAGTGTCACGTAAAATGGGTATGCCGGTACACATCAATATCGAGGAAGTCCGCAAGCCGGAAATCGAGGCACAGCTGGTTGCGGAAAGTGTCGCCCAGCAGCTTGAACGCCGCATTATGTTCCGCCGTGCCATGAAGCGCGCCGTCGGCAATGCCATGCGACTGGGTGCGCAGGGTATCAAGATTATGGTTGCGGGACGTCTGAACGGTGCGGAAATCGCACGCACTGAGTGGTACCGGGAAGGCCGCGTGCCCCTGCACACGCTGCGCGCTGATATCGATTACGGGTTTACTGAAGCCAGTACTACCTATGGGGTGATCGGCGTAAAGGTCTGGGTGTTCAAAGGGGAAATTCTGGACCGCGACGAACAGAATGTCGAGCCCGAGGCTGCCAAGAAATCAGCCGCCGGTAAATAAGGAAACCGCGAGTCATGTTACAACCCAAGAGAACCAAATTCCGCAAACAGCAGAAAGGTCGCAACCGTGGCTTGGCCACCAGCGGCAACAAAGTCAGCTTCGGTGAGTTTGCATTGAAATCCACGACGCGTGGACAGATAACGGCACGACAGATCGAAGCCGCACGGCGTGCGATCACACGTAGTGTGAAGCGTGGCGGTAAATTGTGGATACGTGTATTTCCGGATGTGCCTGTCACCAAAAAGCCGATCGAGGTTCGCCAGGGTAAAGGTAAGGGTAATGTCGAGTACTGGGTGGCCAAGATTCAACCCGGTCGCGTCATCTATGAGATAGAAGGTGTATCGGAGGAGCTGGCTCGTGAAGCCTTCAAGCTGGCGGCGGCCAAGCTTCCGGTGCAGACTGCATTCGTAACGCGGACGGTGATGTGATGAGTGCAAATGATTTTCGCCAGAAAACGGCGGCCGAGCTGAAACTGGAGCTGGATACCCTGCTGCGCGAGCAGTTCAACCTGCGCATGCAGAAAGGGACGGGCCAGTTGAGCCGACCGGACCAGGTCAAGAAAGTGCGCCGCAATATTGCCCGCATAAAAACCGTACTGAATGAGAAAGCGAAAGCAGGGGAAGCGGCATGAGTGAAGAGAGCAAACTGGTCCGTACCCTGACCGGCCAGGTCGTCAGTGACAAAATGGACAAGAGCGCGGTAGTGATGGTTGAGCGTAAAGTTCGTCACCCCCTGTACGGGAAATACATCCGTCGTTCCACCAAGATGCACGTGCATGATGCAAACAATGAATGCAGGCAGGGTGATACGGTGATCATTCAGCAATGTCGACCAATGTCCAAGACCAAGTCCTGGGCCCTGCTGGAAGTTGTGGAACGGCCTGCGGGCTGATTGGGCACAGAAGTAGCGTGAACGGGAATTAAGTCATGATCCAGATGCAATCAAAATTAGATGTCGCTGACAACAGTGGCGCACGCCGTCTGCAGTGCATCAAGGTGCTCGGTGGCTCGCACCGCCGCTACGCGAACATCGGCGACATCATCAAGGTCAGCGTGAAAGAAGCGATTCCCCGCGGCAAGGTCAAGAAGGGCGAGGTCTATAATGCCGTGGTCGTGCGTACGGCCAAGGGTGTACGGCGCCCCGACGGTTCCCTGATACGTTTCGATGGTAATGCAGCAGTGTTGCTGAATACCAAACTCGAACCCATCGGTACCCGCATTTTTGGACCGGTCACGCGTGAACTTCGCAGTGAGCGTTTTATGAAGATAATTTCGCTGGCGCCGGAAGTGCTCTAGGCGGGAGTCAGAATTATGCACAAGATTAGTAAAGGTGACGATGTTGTCGTCAAGGTCGGCAAGGACAGCGGTAAGCGCGGTACGGTTCTGCGGGTACTGCCTGAAGCGGGCAAGCTGGTTGTGGAAAACGTGAATATCGTTAAGAAACACAGTAAGCCGAATCCGCAGGCCGGGATCAGCGGTGGCATTATTGAAAAGGAAATGCCGATCGACGTTTCCAATGTCATGCTGTACAACCCGCAGACCGAGAAGGGTGACCGCGTAGGATTCAAGATTCTGGAGGATGGTCGCAAGGTGCGTGTTTTTAAATCCACCAAAGAAGTTGTGGACGTATGAGAGTGAGTGGCTGAGATGTCCAGGTTACAAAATCAGTATCGCGATGAAGTTGTCAAAAAGCTCCAGGAGC
>JBDNAP010000379.1:0-2713 GCA_039768325.1 Thiogranum sp. | reverse complement strand
TTCACATCGTCGGATTTCACCGTCAGCATTTCCTGCAAGGTATAGGACGCACCGTAGGCCTCCAGCGCCCAGACTTCCATTTCGCCGAAGCGTTGACCACCGAACTGCGCCTTGCCGCCCAGTGGCTGCTGGGTAACCAGGCTGTAGGGCCCTGTGGAACGCGCGTGCATCTTGTCATCGACGAGATGGTTCAGTTTCAATATGTACATGTAACCCACGGTAACCGGTCGCTCGAAGGCATCGCCGGTACGGCCGTTGTACAGGGTGGTCTGTCCACTCTCAGGCAGGCCAGCCAGGCGCAGCAGGTGTTTTATTTCCTCTTCGATGGCACCATCGAACACCGGTGTTGCCATGGGAACCCCTTTACGCAGGTTACCCGCCAGCTGCAGAATTTCCGCATCTTTGAACGACGCCAGATCTTCCTGTTTGCCGCTGAAGTTATAGACCCCATTGAGGAATTCACGCAACTCCGGAACATTGGTCCGGGCATCCAGCATGTTGCCGATCTTCACACCGATACCGGAGGCCGCCCAGCCAAGGTGTGTTTCCAGCACCTGGCCAACGTTCATACGCGACGGCACACCAAGCGGGTTGAGGACGATATCAACCGGTGTGCCATTCTCGTCATACGGCATGTCTTCCACCGGTACGATCATGGAAATAACACCTTTGTTACCGTGTCGCCCGGCCATCTTGTCACCCGGCTGGATGCGACGCTTGACGGCCATGTACACCTTGACCATCTTCAGCACACCTGGTGCCAGATCGTCACCGGCTGTGATCTTGTTGCGTTTTTCCTCCAGACGCTGGTCGAACTGCTTGCGCAGATCCTCCAACTGCCTGGAAGCGGTTTCCAGCTGTTGATTGGCCTCCTCGTTTTTCAGGCGTATTTCAAACCATTTGCCCTTGTCCAGCTCATCGAGATACGCCTTTGTCACCTTGCTGCCAGCCCTGAGCTGCTGCGGGCCTCCCTCTGCAGTCTTAGCGATCAACAGTTTCTCTACACGCTGGAAGATATCGACTTCCATGATGCGCAACTGATCGTTGAGATCTTTCTTGATACCGGTAATCTGCTCATCTTCAATCTGCAGGGCGCGGGCGTCTTTTTCAACGCCGTCCCGCGTGAACACCTGCACATCGATAATGGTACCGTCCATACCGGAAGGCACACGCAGGGAGGTATCCTTCACGTCGGACGCCTTTTCACCAAAGATGGCGCGCAGCAGTTTTTCTTCCGGTGTCAGCTGGGTTTCGCCTTTCGGGGTCACCTTACCTACCAGGATATCGCCGGGCTTGACCTCGGCACCGATATAAACGATACCGGATTCATCGAGTTTACCCAGCGCACCTTCGCCGACATTGGGTATATCCCCGGAAATCTCTTCCGGACCGAGCTTGGTATCACGCGCCACGCAGGTGAGTTCTTCGATATGTATGGTCGTGAAGCGATCCTCCTGCACGACACGCTCGGAAATGAGGATCGAATCCTCGAAGTTGTAGCCGTTCCAGGGCATGAATGCGATACGCAGGTTCTGACCCAGCGCCAGTTCACCCATATCGGTACTCGGCCCATCAGCCAGTACGTCACCGCGCGCAACAACATCACCCGGCGATACAAGTGGCTTCTGGTTAATACAGGTATTCTGGTTGGAACGTGTGTACTTGGTGAGATTGTAGATATCCACGCCGGGCTCGCCGGCGACTGTTTCGCTGTCGTTGACACGTACCACAATACGGCCTGCGTCGACGCTGTCGACGGTCCCGCCACGACGCGAAACAACGGTGACGCCGGAATCGATGGCCACGGTACGCTCGATGCCCGTACCCACCAGTGGTTTCTCGGCACGCAGGGTCGGCACCGCCTGGCGCTGCATATTGGAACCCATGAGGGCGCGGTTGGCGTCGTCGTGTTCCAGGAACGGGATCAGAGCGGCAGCAACCGACACTATCTGCTTGGGCGATACATCGACATAGTCAACACGATCCGGCGTCGACAGGGTAAACTCGTTCTGGTGACGACTTGAAACCAGTTCGTCGGTAAGCCTGCCCTCCGCATCAACTGTTGCGTTGGCCTGCGCAATAACGAATTCGCCTTCTTCAATCGCCGACAGATAATCCACGTCATCGGTTACCCTGCCATCCACGATCTTGCGATAAGGCGTCTCCAGGAAACCATATTCGTTGGTACGTGAATACACCGCCAGCGAGTTGATCAAGCCAATATTCGGACCTTCCGGCGTTTCAATCGGGCAAACACGGCCGTAGTGGGTGGGATGAACGTCACGCACTTCGAAGCCGGCCCTTTCCCGGGTCAGGCCACCAGGGCCGAGGGCGGATACGCGGCGCTTATGGGTGACCTCGGACAGCGGATTATTCTGGTCCATAAACTGCGACAACTGGCTGGAACCAAAGAATTCCTTGATAGCGGCAGCAACCGGTTTGGCGTTAATGAGTTCCTGTGGCATCAGACTTTCCGATTCCGCAACACTCAAACGCTCCCGGACCGCGCGCTCGACACGCACCAGCCCGATACGGAACACGTTTTCCGCCATTTCACCGACACAGCGAATGCGGCGGTTGCCGAGGTGATCGATATCATCGACGATTCCGTTACCGTCGCGGATATTGACCAATGTGGTCATGACATCAAGGATGTCGGAATTTTGTGCTGACAGGCTGCTCTTCAGTTCGCCCCAGGCTATTTTTTCGTCTT
>JBDNAP010000378.1:0-2819 GCA_039768325.1 Thiogranum sp. | reverse complement strand
TTCTTCCAGCGGCCCCATCAGCGTCTCTGCGACAAAGCACCCGCCATAAGGGCCGAAGTGCCCCCTGGCATCCGGTAAATCGCTTAGCGAGACCGGCCGTTCAGTTCGCTTGGCTTGCGTCACCACGTTCTATACCTCGCATAAATGCTCGAATCTTTTCCACAGACTTAATGCCCTTTTCCGACTCCACACCACTGCTGACATCCACTGCAAAGGGCCGCGTGCGGGCAACTGCCCGACTTACATTCTCAGCGGTCAATCCACCAGCCAGGATCATCGGCCTGGCCGATCTTGCAGGCACCTGGCCCCAGTCAAAGGGGACGCCACCTCCACCATGCAGGTCCGGCTGCCAGGCATCCAGCAGAAAACCGGAAGCCTCTGGGTGCGCATTCATGGTCGACAGAGGGTCGCACCCCTCTTTCATGGCAATAGCCTTGATGTAGGGTCGACCAAAGCCCGCGCACTGCTCAGCCTGCTCAGCGCCATGAAACTGCAACAGATCGACCGGCACGGAATCCAGTACCTCCACCACCAGCTCACGCGGCGCGTCGACAAACAGGGCGACCACACTGACGAAAGGCGGTAACTCCCGGCATATCGCCTGCGCCTGCTGCACCGCTACGTAGCGTGGGCTTTTCAGATAAAAAACCAGGCCAACAGCGTCGGCGCCTGCCTGCGCTGCCGCTCTGCCGTCCTCAGCACGAGTAATTCCACAGATTTTTACACGGGTCCGCATACCGATCAGCACGAGAGCCGGAATAAAGTGCATATCCTAGCAGAAACCAAGCTGTTTCGGGGCTTTTAGAACCAATTCGACCAGACTCTGCCCCGATCAGCCGAACTCCGGCACAGCACCAAGCGGTTCTATGCCAAATCTGTCTGCATAGCGCACCCCCACCAGGTAAAGCCCGCTGGCGGGCGCCGTTACACCACCCTGGGTGCGGTCACGCTTGTCCAGCACATCCCGTATCCAATGGCTGTTCTGCACCCCGCGCCCCACCGCCAACAGCGCCCCTGCAATGTTGCGCACCATGTGGTGAAGAAACGCATTGGCCTCCACGTCCAGGTAGAGATAGGCACCGCTGCGCTTTATGTCCAGACGATAAATTGTCCTCACCGGGCTTTTTGCCTGACAAGCCAGGGCACGAAAAGAGCTAAAATCGTGCTCACCCAGCAGGTAGTGCGCAGCTTCCTGCATGCGTGATACATCCAGCACCTGGTGGACCCAGGTCGCGCGCCGGTGTAACAGGACGCTGGGGACCTCGCGATTGAAAATGACATAACGGTACCTGCGGGTCTGCGCCGAAAACCGGGCATGAAAATCCTCATCGACTTCGCGCGCCCAAAGCAGACCCGCATCGTCGGGAAGGTTGGCATTGGTGCCCAGCAACCAGGATCGCTCACTGCGTTCAGCCCCGGTATCAAAATGAATGATCTGCCAGCAGGCGTGAACACCGGAATCGGTACGTCCGGCACAAACCACCCGCACCTCATGATCAGCCACTTTGGATAAGGCGGCTTCCACATCAGCCTGCACTGAACGGGCGTGATCCTGGCGCTGCCAGCCACAGAAACCGGAACCGTCATATTCAACTGCGCAGGCGATTCGCATGAGATTCAGAATTATTTATTCTTGATGTACAGGTTGTCATCGAAACTGGCGACCCAGCCTGGCCGTAATGCGACCATGGCCGTCACTATCATACCGTTGATGAACGCTTCCGAAAAAAACATCAGCGGCAAATAGGGAAACAGCTGGTAACCCAGCCATTCGGCGTTGCCGGTATCGACAAGTATCATCAGCAAAGCGCCACTGATATTTGCTGCTACGGTGGATAAGCCCGCGGCCAGAAAGCCGTTAATATACACATAAACGAAAAAGTTATAGGGCAGTTTTCTCTGTGCAAAATGGAGCAAAGACGTGGTAACAACAATCGGTATACAGCCCGTAATCAAGGCATTCAATCCGATGCCCACCCACTCTCCATTCTGATTGATGACAGTCCCCACCGTAACCAGAAACACGGCGAAAACCGCATAGGCCCAGCCGAACATGAGTGTGATAGCGGTTACACCCAGCACATGAAAATTCAGCGCGGGCAGAACAGCGACACGTGTATTCCACAGCAACAGCAGGACAACGCAGGCCGCAAAATAAACATGGGTAAATTCACTGTTCCAAAGCCGGCCCAGCGGCGCGCGACGGCCAGCCGCTATCAGCACCACAATCAGCACTGAGTTAACAAACCAGAGCATACTGCCCGGAAATAACTGAGCGGGAAAATCCACTGGGAAACCTGCATAGCGTCGGCCGAATGCCATCAGGGCAAATTATATAGAAACCTGCCATGTCCGGAAGAAAAAAATCCCCGCACAAGCGGGGATTTTCGGGGGTTTTTGAACGGCTGCGTTTATGACATCTGCGTCATAATTTCGCGCGCCTCATCCTTCTGCTCATCATTGCCTTCGTCCATGACTTCATCAAGGATATTCTTGGCGCCGTCCGGATCACCCATATCTATATAGGCACGCGCCAGATCCAGCTTGGTAGATACTTCGTCCAGATCAGCCAGTTCACCATCGCCTTCCAGCTCGGCTTCGGTCTCCGCTTCGTTACCCAGCTCAAATCCGTCCAGATCGAAATCCAGTCCATTGTCCAGATCAATCGCATCGGATTCCCCACTATCCGCGGCAACCTTAAACTCCGGCTCGGAGGCTTCCGGCTGTTCGGAGCCGGCATCGGCACTGGCATCAGATGGTGTAACTTCAGCGTTGTCAGGCTGGTCTTCGTTGACACTGGCATTAGCGTCGAAGGAGAG
>JBDNAP010000377.1:0-3138 GCA_039768325.1 Thiogranum sp. | reverse complement strand
GGTAGAGATTGGGGCCGCTGGCGTCGACCACCGAATCGGCCAGCCCACCCGTGTTGCGGACAACGGGGGGGGTTCCGTAGCGCAGACTGTAGAGCTGATTCAGGCCGCAGGGTTCAAAGCGGGATGGCATCAGAAATGCGTCCGAACCCGCTTCGAGCAGGTGGGCGAGTTTTTCGTCATAGTCGATTTGTACGCCGATTCTGCCGCGGTGTTGCTGGTGGGCCTTGAGCAAGGCCTGTTCCAATCTGGCTTCACCCGTGCCCAGAAAGACCAGCTGCATAGGGCGTTTCAGCAGTTCCGGGAGCAAATCAAGAATCAGATCCAGCCCTTTTTGTTCCACCAGTCGGCCGACGTGCCCGAACAGCGCGAATTCTGCTTTGACCGGCAGTCCGAAGGTTTCCTGCAACGCGGCTTTGTTTTTGAGCTTTGCATCCAGTGTGCGGGCCGTGTAGGTCTGTGGCAGCAGTCGGTCCCGTCCCGGACTCCAAACCTGGTAATCAACGCCGTTGAGGATACCGGTCAGGCGATCCTTGCGGTGTTCGAGCAGTCCTTCAAGACCGCATCCGAACGCTGTCGTGCGGATTTCTTCTGCGTAGGTGGGACTGACGGTGGTGATCCAGTCGGAAAAAACCAGGCCGCCCTTGATAAAAGAGACTTTGTCGTGGAATTCCAGGATATCCGGCGACCACCAGTCATGCGGCAGCTGCAAGGCTTTGAACTGGTCCCAGCCAAACAGTCCCTGGTAGGCAAGGTTATGGATGGTAAAGACTGTCGAGGGGCGGTTCGCCTGCAGGGACAACAGGGCGGGGACCAGACCGGTCTGCCAGTCATTGCAGTGCACCAGGTCCGGCTTCCAGTCCAGCCCGGCCTGGTTCATGGCAACCGCGCACACAGCGCGGGCAAACAGTGCGAAACGTGCGGCGTTATCGGGCCAGTCTTTGCCTGTCGGTGTGCTGTAGGGTCCGCCGTCGCGATCGAAGTATTCGGGGGCATCGATCAGGTACAGTTGTACCCGGGTGTGCGGCAGACGCCCGTGCAGGATGCGAACCGGGCGGCGCGAGCCGGGCAGCGCGATTTCGGAAACCAGTTTCAGGACACCCGTGCCCGCGTTGGTCCTGGCAACGGGATAGGCTGGCAGAATGAGGCGTATTTCCTGTTTCAGTTTCTTTATTGCGCGCGGCAGGCTGCCGGAGACATCGGCCAGACCGCCGGTTTTAACGAGCGGATGGGCTTCGCTGCTTGCAAACAGAATGTCCATGACTGGTACGTTTCCCCGGTTTAAGGTAGGTTGCGTTAACACAATGTACTCGAAGCGCGGGGAGTCCATCAATACGGTGTGGTTCGGGTATCAGCATCAGGTATTGTCGCAACAGGCTGGAAAAGGGGTTTGCTACAGACATGGAAGATTGTACTTTTGTTATATTCGGGGCGACCGGTAATTTATCCCAGGTCAAACTGTTGCCGGCGCTTTATCATCTGGATGTCGCGGGCCGTTTACCGGCGGGCCTTAAAATCGTCGGTTTCGGGCGTCGCGAGTGGGATGACGACACCTGGCGTGGCCAGGTACGGGAGTGGCTGGCGGGCAAGGCGACCGATCCGCAGGTGCTGGAGCGCTTCTGTGCGCGCCTGGCTTTCTTTCGTGGCAACCTGGGAGACGAGCAGGTCTATCCTGCATTGCGCGAATTTCTGCTCGCCGGTTCGCGTTTTTCACCCAATCTGATTTTCTACATGGCAATCCGACCGGCCGATTTCGGTGTGGTCAGCCGCCTGCTGGGGGAGGCGGGGCTCAATCAGGAGGATGGCGGCTGGCGCCGCCTGGTGATAGAAAAACCCTTCGGTTATGATTTGCAGAGTGCCGAAAGCCTTAATCTGCGTCTCAGCCGGGATTTCCAGGAAACGCAGATTTTCCGCATCGATCATTATCTGGGCAAGGGTACGGTACAGAATCTGCTGGTATTCCGCTTCGCCAACCTGATGATGGAACCGCTCTGGAACCGCAACTATATCGATAATGTCCAGATCACCCACTCCGAGTCGCTGGGTGTCGGGGGACGCGCCGGCTACTACGATGGGGCCGGTGCATTGCGCGACATGCTGCAGAGTCACCTGTTGCAGGTGCTGACACTGGTAGCGATGGAGCCGCCCGCCAATCTGGATGCCGAATCCCTGCGTGACGAAAAGGTGAAAGTACTGCGTTCGATACGGCCCATTCCGCAGAGCGCGGTTAATGCGCATGCGTTTCGCGCCCAGTATGCCGCCGGCAAGGTGAGGGACGAGAAGGTGCCCGGCTACCTGGACGAACCGGATGTGCCGGCACACAGCGTGACCGAGACCTACGCGGCGCTGAAGGTTTTTGTCGATAACTGGCGCTGGCGGGGTGTGCCGTTTTACCTGCGCACCGGCAAGCGTATGAAAGCGGGCAACTCCATGGTGTCGATACGCTTCAAGCATCCGCCACAACAGTTATTCAGGGAAACCCAGATCGACCAGCTGAAACCCAACTGGATCCTCCTCAATCTTCAGCCGAATGAATGCATTCGTATGGAAATCCAGGTCAAGCAGCAGGGGCTGGAACTGCGTGCGGAAACCACGCGGCTGGATGCCAGTTACTGTGGTATCAATCAGGGTCAGCTGGATGCCTATGAAGCGCTGTTACTCGATCTTATCGAGGGTGACCACTCCCTGTTCCTTCGCTATGACGAAGTGAGCTGGGCGTGGAAGGTCGTTGACCCGATTCTGAAGGTCTGGGCTGTGGAACGTGATTTTATCCATACTTACCCGTCGGGCAGCTGGGGCCCCGGCGAAGCTGACCGCCTGTTTACGCGACAGGATCATCGCTGGCGTAATATGCTGGAAACCGATGAGGAGTAAACTGGGTCATTGTCTGAGCGATCCGTAGAAGCGCCCACCAGGCTGAGAGTTGCTTTACTCGTGGCCGTGGAGCTGCTCCTCAAGCAGGAAACAAGTTAATGTCAAAGTTAAGAAAAAAACCCGCCTGGAAGGCGTTACAGGAACATTTCGAGCAGGTCAAAGACCTGCATATGCGCGACCTGTTCGCCGCCGATGCCGGGCGTTTTGAGAAATTTTCTCTGCGCTACAACGATATTCTTCTGGACTATTCCAAGAACCGTATTAGCG
>JBDNAP010000376.1:0-2632 GCA_039768325.1 Thiogranum sp. | reverse complement strand
TATCTCATCAGGTTGAGAGGAACCTCACGTCGTTCCCTTCGAGCACCGCGCAGGTCAAACGCCCGGTTATATAGGCCCCTGTATCAATACCGATCCGGTGAACCTCGATTTCAGGTTTCTCGGCAGGCGTGTGGCCGTGAACGATTATTTTCGGCAACGCGCTGTCATGGCTCAGAAATGGCTCGCGAATCCAAAGCAGGTCTGCGGCAACCTGATCGTCCAGCGGAATTTTAGGATTTACCCCGGCATGGGCGAAGAAATATTTGCCGGCACCGGCTGACAGTATACAGTTTTCCAGGAAAACCCGGTGGCTGGGCGGCATAACGTCCAGCAGGCCTTTTTGAATATCTGCCCACTGGTCTTCTCCAATCGGCATTCGTAGCTTCAGGCCATATGAATGCAGCGTTTCCAGGCCACCATATTGCCCCCACGCACTGATTACGCCCGGATCACCAAGAAAATCCTGCAGGTAAAGTTCGTGATTGCCACGCAGGGTAATGCGCTTGTTACAGATACTGTGGCCCTTCACCATCCATTCCAGTACCTCTCGGGAAGATGGCCCACGATCAATGTAATCTCCGAGGAAAACTTCAACGCAATGACCAATCGGCCGTTCAGTGCGGTCAGCTTCTATCATTGCATAAAGCCGTTCCAGCAGGTCGATTCGGCCATGGATGTCGCCGATGGCATAGACCCTGACTCCATCAGGAAGACGAGGGTCTTCGTCCTGCTGTCCGCCTTTGCGTTTCGAAACAAGTTTTTTGAAAAACTGAGGGATCATTTCAACACAAAGAGTCCTGGTTCGGTTTCGGACTCTGCTGCAGGTTCCAACCAGACGGATACATCAGACTGGAGAAAACACATATGAATCCAATATATTTGAGTAATTCCCGCAGGCTACTATGAACGCCCGCCGCTGTTGAACAAATACCGGACGACCGGCGCGCTTCAGCGTCCGTCGATTAACTGTCTGCAGGCATCAAAATTGTCAAAAGCCAGCATACCACGTGTGGTTTGCACAGCCACGCTGCCATCAGCGTAGTGCAGCACACGACGTCCCCGGTAACGGGCCCGACCCACAATCAAATGTACACCTTCTCTCAGCAACTGCCTGTATTCCCGCTCTGCGACTTGCTGCCTGATCCGGGGCACAACAATGAACATCAGCAGGCAGCTGAGAGAACCGATAGTGGCAATCAGCACCATAGCTGTGACACTGAGCCCAAGCAATTCAGCCAACACCACACTCGCAACCATTACACCCAGCAAGATAAGGACGGATATTAGGCTTTTTTTCATGACAGCGCCCACTGCAAACAAAAAGATGACATAAACCAACAGATTAATCGTGATTCGGCCAGTCGTGATGTGCCCGGAGTCATGTCCGGCACGAGCTCAGTGGTCTCATCCCATCAGGATGGAGGATGCATTATCGGGAGCACCCTGATTCTAGCGGTCTATATACTGCCGATAAAGGTCGAAGTTCTCAAATGACTTGAATCCGAAGCGGGTTTCGGCCAACACAGATCCGTCACTGTAATGAACCACGCGATGGCCGCGATATCTGGCCCGGCTTACCAATCGTGCGCCCGACGGCGCATCACGGTCATCTTTCCAGCGTCTGGCTTTGCGCATCTGCAGCAGTGTTTGCACGATCACCGCAATCGCGAGAACAGCAGAAACACCTGCGAACCAATTCGTCGTAACATCCGACATATCGTCAAGCCCACCCTCGCGCTTAACTACCCCCATGATCATGCGCCAATTGATCTTTCAACAGGTTATGTAGCTTTTCTGACGTAAAGCAAGCCATACCAGTCCATCAACTCACAGGTTTGCGCGTCTGGAGCCTCGATCGGTACGGTTTTTGATTGAGCCCGCCGAAAACCAAAAAACTGATCGCTTTCAAAGTACTAAAGCGTCATGCCGTCGAGCGGAACTGCCGGCTTGCGTCCGGCAATGAGATCAGCAACCAGTCTGCCCGCCCCATGGCTCATGGTCCAGCCCATATGGCCCTGGCCGGTATTCATCCAAAGGTTTTTGAACCTCGTCGCACCCAGGATCGGGGTTCCTTCAGGCGTCATCGGGCGCAGGCCTGCCCAATACTCTGCCCTGGAATAATCGGCACCATAGGGAAACAGTGCCTTCACCACACTCGTCATGTGTCGAAAATCATCCGGCGAATGGTCAACCCGATACCCTGAAAATTCTGCCGTGGCCGTCACCCGCAGCCGGTTGCCCATCGGCGTATAGGCAACCAGGCTTTCTTCGTCGATGCCACCGATAGCAGGTGCGTTATTGCGGCCCGACACCGGAATTGTCATCGAATACCCCTTGACCGGATAGATCGGCAAATCAATCCCGATGGGGTTTGCAAGCAGTGGCGAATACACGCCCAGCGACAAAACGATAATGTCCGCGGACAGGTTGCCCTGATCCGTGACAACATCACTGACCCGATCTCCGTCCGTCTCCAGGGCCTTGACCGTCACCCCCCATCTGAACGTAACGCCGCGCGCGTCAAGCCAGTTGGCCAGGTTGCGTGTAAACATCCGGCAGTCGCCGGTCTCGTCCCGGCCACCGAACAACGCGCCGGCAAACTGGTCCTTGCTGTTGGCAAGAGCCGGATCTT
>JBDNAP010000375.1:0-12560 GCA_039768325.1 Thiogranum sp. | reverse complement strand
ATGCCATTAATCCGGCCATAGCGAAACACCCGAACCCCCCTCTGAAAATGACGGATGTCACGGCAATCCTGACCATGCCACTTTGCACCGTTTGGCTGTATCTATCCTTGTATACATCCGTATATTCATAGCATAACCTGAGGCATACCCGTTTGTACACGCGGTACAGGATAGTCGCATGTTGTTGTTGATGTATGCAGGCGTGTTGACTAGGATGCCGGATTCCCCGGTTGATTGTTATTGCCTGGACGGCTTAGCTCTTATCACCTGAAACAGCCAGGTAACCCCGAACACGATGGGCCAGATTCAGCCAGCTGACGCCAAAGCGAGACGGAGAGCCCTGTGGATTGTTGGTATAGCAGCCCTGTCCGGGCTCTGCGCGGTTCTTGCCCTCGAATACTACCAGGACGATATCCAGGCCTGGCTTGAACGGAATTTCGACTATCTGGTTCGCAATCCGTTTGTTGTTTTTCCGGCAGTCCTGGTATTCGTGTCACCGCTTTTCGCCGCGGGTATTTACCTGTTCTTGCTTGGTAATCGCACTGTCCGGGCGCAACGCTTCCCGCCTCCGCACTATGCCGTATCGCGCGATACACCTGTACTCGAGGGCTCTCAGGGTATCCGGCGTGGCCGTATCATCCAGATTCTGTCGGTATTCATAATGCTTGCCGCAGGAGCGATCCCCTTCATCTTTCTGTCGATATTTCGTGCGTTTGGCAATGCCGCCTGACTGGGGGACGAGTATATTTATTTACCCTGTTAATCTTCTGATAAAATCGATAACGGTTTCAGTCAATGTGTAAATCTTAATAACAATTGCGGCATAGAGGTGAATGCAATGAATCGTACAACCCTGGCAGTAGTCATCTTGTTCTCCCTGGCCGGCCCGGCATCGGTATTGGCCGAAGAGCAGGCCGTAGCGGAAGCAACTGTATCCGACACCGAAGTATCCACCGCTGAGGATGCCGGCTCATCCCGGCCGATGCGCGGCATGGGTATGGGTATGGGTATGGGTAAGGGAATGATGCAGAAGGGGAAAGGTCAGCACGGTAAAGGCCATGGCGGGATGAAGCACGGGGGTGGGCACCAAGGCGGTGGACATTCTGAAAAGCACCGTCAAGTAGTGCAGCGTCTGGATATGATCGAAGCGCGCATGGCGAAGATAGAGGCCATGCTGGAAATTCTGATGCGGCGCTAGAAAAAGAGGGGCAGATTTATTATTTATCTGCCCCTGTTCTCCTACCCCGTTTCCTTAAATTGACCTGCTATCGGTTTCCCTTCGCCTTTAAAAGCCGGATACACTGATATTCCCGGACACCTCCGTTTCCAGGGTGATAGTCCCTTGTCCGCTACCAAGTGTTCCACTCCGGGAAGTAGATGTTGTTGATTCGTTTTGCAGCACAAGATTTGAAATGCTGATCGTCCCGATGTTAACAGCGGCGGAGAATTCTGCCGAAGTGTTTACGGGTATGGCGAGAATAATATCCCCAGTCACCGTCTTCATGTCGATTGCACCATTTAATGGTAACGTGACTTGGCCTTCAATTGTTCCAGCGAGCAGATCTATCAGCGCACTTCCAAGAATGTTCCTTAAGGTGATATCCCCACCCACGTTTATCACGGTGACATCGTTGCTAATGGTATCCAGTGTCACGATTCCGCCAATGTTCTGAACACGAACCGCTAAGAAAACGGGCAAGGTGACTGTGTAGTCAACGATGTAGTTTCGACCCTCATCATCGATGGGTTGAACAGTCTCTACACGTATTTCGGTTGCCAAATCCTGCACATTCACTTCCAGCTCCTGCAGGTGCGCTTCAGCATCCTCGGTACTCTCGGATTGAACGCGTTTTACTGCGTTTATCATGACTGAAGTGGCCCCCGGTATACCGGTAACGGTAACCACGCCTTCTTCCCCGCTTAAACTGAATAGCGTGTGATTGACTACCGGTATTTCGGCGGAAAAGACCGCCACTGCTTCGAAGTCTGTGTTACTGACAGGAGGCAAGGGAAAGAGAGGCGGAGCGTTAAAATTAATATCACCACCCCCCCCACCACCGCATGAGGTCAAGATAACGGAAGTGAGCAGAAGTACAAATATTGAATAGTTTCCAGGGTTGCTTTTCACTGTACACCCCCTCGGGGTGCGGATTGGTTTCGTCCAGCATTCAGAACGACTCTTCAGGCATCCCCGCTTATGTTTTTTTTATACTGCTCTCGTTGCTGTTTTGCATTGATAACGATCAACTACGCTGGTGATTAATCTGCGTGGCGCGGATAGTGCTGCGTCGTCTAAAGCGGTCTGATTTCCGCCCCCTGCCCCGCTGGTTTAAACCGTTTCAATTACTTTTGGCTGGCGTCGCTTTTGCGGTATGATTCAGGAAGACGCGCCGCTTCTGGATAGCCATTCTGCTTGCTTTTATCGCGAAGCTGGGCTACGAAATTCTGAGCGGCGAGGCATTGTTTGTTTCACACGCTGACACCCCGTTTGCTGTCGTTCCGTCGGCACACATTATCGGCGCTATAATCGCAATTGTCTTGTTTTACGCCTGTGTAGTGAAATCTAATTAGAGGGGTCAGTCATGTTCAGGACACCGGTATTTCTGCTGATTACTGTTGCCGTACTGGCCGCTTGCGCCACTTCACCCACCGGCCGCTCTCAGCTGACACTGATGCCGGAAAGTAAAATGACCCAGATGGGCCTGCAGGCATTCGAAAACATCAAAAAGGAAACGCCGGTGGATACCGGCGCGGCTACGAACCGTTACGTTCAATGCGTGTCACAGGCCATTATACGCGACGTTGGCGGCGGCTGGGAAGTTGTCGTATTCCAGAATGAGTCCGCGAATGCTTTTGCGCTTCCCGGCAGAAAAATCGGTGTCAACAGCGGGCTGCTCAAGGTTGCACAGAACCAGCACCAGCTGGCCACCGTCATCGGCCATGAGATCGCACACGTCTTGTCGCATCATTCCAACGAGCGGGTATCCCAACAGTTTGCAGTCGAACAGGGCCTGGGACTCATAACAGCGCTATCCAACCCACAGAGCGGAACCGGCCGCTCGCTGATGGGTCTGCTGGGGGTCGGTGCACAATACGGTATCCTGATGCCCTACAGCCGTGTTCAGGAAAGCGAAGCCGACCGGCTCGGGCTGAAGCTGATGGCCAGGGCCGGCTTCAACCCCGCGGAAAGCATCAAGTTGTGGAGAAACATGAGTGCCGCCGGTGGAGCACAACGCTCGGAGTTCCTGTCTACCCACCCTTCGCACAGCACACGCATCAGTGGCCTGACAGCCATTATGCCGAGCGCGCAGCAATTGCAGCGAACGGCGCAGTTACAGGGCAAGCGCCCCGCCTGCAGCCCTTAGCCGGGCAGCTGGGGAAGTGGACTAGACGGCCGCAGAAACAAAGGCTAGAAATCGACCTGTGCACGCAGCTGGAAGATGTTGGGGCTGTCATCATCCTCACCCGGATCCACATCCAGGCTTCCCTCCCTTGTAAAGGGATCGGCGTCGACGCGTATATAGTTGGCCATGAAGCGCACGTACTTGGTGGCATACCAGTTAACACCGACCGTGATGTTGTCCTCTTCACCCCCCTGCGTGTCAGCATCGTCGAGATCGATGGTGCTGTAACGTACTGCCAGTTCCCAGGCACCGATACCGCCCCTGCCGACCACGCTCTTCGGACTCACCCGGCCAAACTTGCCCTTTTTGTATTTGCGCGACTCGCCGGTGATGAACCAGCTGCCAAAGGCATACCAGCCGTTAAAATCCGGGTCGCTGACTTGGTCGCTCTGCGCAGCGACCCCCATGTACTCGCCCTGTAAGGAGAACGGACCCAGGACCGTGGCGGCTTCCAGGCCATAGCGCGCGAAGTTGTCCGGCTCGGGGATATCCTCGGTGTCGACCAGGCGCGTATCGGTCTTGTGCGACTCGGGACGCGACCGGAAGCGGACGTCATTGTCGTTGGGGTCTTCCCAGGCGCCGTCCAGACCCAGGTGGATGACCTTGGTTTTCTCGTTCCAGGGCGCCCAGGTGAGGCGTGCGCCGGCCCCGTAGCCCTCGTCGCCTGTGGTGTCATCGCCTTCTTCCCGACCGTACACGGAGACCGCCCAGGTCCAGTGGTCAGCAGCGTAGTTTGCGCCCAGGCCGATGCGGCGGCCCGTTGCAAAGGCATTGGTGGCCATGGCGCGTTCCATGAAGGTGATGTATTTCGAGCTGGTTAGCTCTTCCAGGCCAAAGGGCTGCTTGAACTGCCCGATCCTGAACTTGACGGGTTGGAATCCCGTATAGCCGATGTAGGCGTCTTTGATCTCGGCTTCGTTACCGGCAAAATCGTACTGCCCCTTGAAGTTCCACACATCGTGCATGGTGCCCTTGACAAACAGCCGGGCGCGGCGGAACTCGGTGCCGTTTTCACCATCCAGATTGACGTTATCCTCGTCATACCAGGCGGCGTCCACCTGCACCCGACCGCCCAGTCTGGTTTCGAACTTGCCGTCATCGCTGGTGATCTTGATTTCTGCCACGGCGGCAGCCACACTGAAAAGCGTGAGTCCGGCAGCCATGCAGAGCGAAGAAATCTTGCTGGGTTTCATGGTTTGATCTCCCTTCAGCTTGAACAGTTGATCCCGATTCTTCCCTTTACAACACCTGAACTGAATATTGCTTGTATGCAATGAAGGCTGCGATTAAAAACGCGTGAAGGTTGAGGAGAAGGATTATTATGTCATCAAGCCGCGTATTGCAAAAAACATGGCGGTTATTTGACAACCGACATTGCCGGTGTGGCGTAGCAGGTGCTCCAGGCGACATCGAGGTGACGTCGTGAAGCGCTTGAAAGAAAAACAGATTTTCAAACGCAAGCCACGAAATCGAGCAAGATTCAGGAGACAGGTCTGCGCGTAGGCTAAACTCGTACATAAGGCCGGGAATATGCTGCAGAGTCGGGTACACACCAGGCAGGAGACCGACGATCGGCGAAGGCGTGGGAGCGAACCTGAACGGTCCGCTTCCGTCTGTTACGCTGAATTAATTACCACCCCAATCATGAGGGAATAAGCGTGATGCGAACACGGCGTTATCTTCTGGGTGCAGGAGCCGCCGCACTGCTTCTCGGTTTGGCTGGCCTTGCCCCTGCGCTGCAGCCCGGTGAACCTGCCGAGATAGAGCCCAGCGTTGCCGCAGCGGAACGCGATACGCTGGTGATCGGCAAGGTCAGCTCCAACCCGAAAAAACACTACGGGTATCTGAAACCCCTTGCGGACCACGCCGCTGCCCGCATGCAGGACCTCGGCGTGCGGCGGGCCGAGGTGTTGATGGCGCCCAGCAATGAGCGGATGATCACCTATCTCGAACAGGGGAAGGTCGACTGGATCACCGAGACGCTGTTCTCCTCACTCATCTTCCAGGAACGTGCCGGGGCGGAAATATTACTGCTCAAATGGAAAAAAGGCGTGCCCGAGTACCACACCATCTTCATTGCTCGCAAGGACAGCGGCATCAGCTCCCTCGCCGACCTGAAGGGGAAAACCCTCGCCCTGGAGGATCCCGGCTCGACGACTGCCTTTTTTCTACCCATAGCGGAGTTGCTTGACGCCGGCCTTGCCCCAGTACCGCTCACCACGCCTAGAGAAGCGCCCCAGGCGGAGAAGGTCGGTTTCGTCTTCGCCAGGCAGGAGATCACCCAGGCGAACTGGGTCCACGAGGGTCTGGTGGATGCCGCTGCCTTCAGCAATCTTGATTGGGAAAAGGCCGATCACAATCCCCCCGAATTTCGCGCCGACTTGAAAATCATTCATCGAACCGCGTCTTACCCGCGCGCCTTTGAACTGGTGCAACACGACCTCGATCCCGCACGCAAGGAACGCCTCAAGGCGATTCTGCTCAACGCGCCCGACACAGCGGAGGGCCGGGCGCTGCTGCATGCCTATCAGAAAACGACGAAATTTGATGAGCCGGACGCCCAGACGCTGCAGCGTCTTGAACGGGCACGCGCGATGCTAAAACGTGTACAGATGCTCAAACCAGTGCTCACCACCCAACCCTGAATGCAACTGACAATACGCGCCAAGCTGGTTGCCTTTACCTTGATGATCATCTTCCTGGTCGCCGCCTTGCTGTCCTGGTACACGGTCTACAGCGGGCGCCAGCGAGTGCTGGCAAGCTTCGAGACGCAGGCAAAGCAACTCACGGCGATACTGGCTGACAGTATCGTCAACGACCTCTATTACATGGACACGCACGCGCTGCGCGCCAAACTGCACAGTGCCCATGTTCATCCGGATCTGATCATTAGTTATGTCACAGACAGGGAAGGCATTATTCTCGCCCAGGGTGCCGGGGGTGAAAACTTGCGCGACCAGAAGCTTGAAAACGAGATGGTAGGCCACGCAAGGTCCGCTGCCGCCTGGCAGTCGCGTTTCGACGGTGACCTGCTGCAGATCGCCCGCCCGGTAAACATCGCCACAGACACGCCCATCGGGTTTCTGTTTGCGGCATTCTCCCTTGAAGCCGCGCACCAGAGCATCGCCGCGATTGTCCGTGGCAACCTGTTCATGACGGTGATCTCGTTCCTGATCGGGACGCTATTCGCCGTCATCCTGGCCACCAGCTTCAGCAGACCTATTTCGCGCCTGGCCAGGGCCTCCAAGGCGATCGGGCGGGGCAACTTCGACACACGCCTGAGCCTGAAAAGGGGCGACGAGCTCGGCACGCTCTCGGAATCCATTAACCACATGGCCGCGGATCTTGGCGCAACGACCGTTTCCAAAGCCTATGTCGACGATATCCTCGAGTCGATGAACGAAATGCTGATAGTCGTAAACCCGGGTGGAAATATCGAAACCGTTAATCGAGCAGCCGTTGTGCGCCTCGGTCACCAGCCGCAGGATCTCCTCGGCCAGCCGATGACACGCTTTTTCCCCGATGCTGCGGCCTGGCTGCGCAAAATGTCCGGGGAAAACCCGCCTTCGGGAAAACATGCAAGCATTGAAACCAGATGCCGCACACTCCATGGCCGTGAGTTAGCCGCGTCGCTTTCCGCGTCACAGCTGGGCGATGGCAACAATCCAAAAGAATACCTCGTGTGCCTGATTCAGGACATCACGGAGCAGAAACGCGCCGAAAGGGAGATTATTGCGGCAAGAGAAAAAGCGGAATCGGCGAGCGCCGCCAAGTCGCAGTTCCTGGCTAATATGAGCCACGAAATGCGAACGCCCTTGAACGGAGTCCTGGCATTGACAGAGTTAATGCTGGCGAGCGACCTTAACGACAGACAGCGGGAATTGGCAGACAATGTCCACCGCTCCGGAAAACTGCTGCTCGATATGATCAGCGCGCTGCTCGATTTAACGAGAATAGAAGCCGGTAAACTGAACTCCGAATCGGTTACCTTCGATCTGCGCGAGACCATCGAAGACGTCCTGGAGCTGTTCGCGGAGAATGCGCATCGAAAGGGCGTGGAACTCAACGCGGCTATTCCTGAGGAACTCGAAACCGCCCTGTACGGTAACCAGGTGTATGTTCGCCAGGTTCTCATCAATCTGGTATCGAATGGCGTCAAATTCACCGATCGGGGTGAGGTCACGGTGCGCTGCAGCATCGCCGAACGGACACAAGATCAGCTGTTACTGCTTTTCGCCGTTCAGGATACCGGGATGGGGATTGCGACAGAGCTGCGCGACAAGGTATTCCAGCCGTTCGAACAGGCCGACACCTCGACGATCCGCAGGCACGGCGGTATTGGTCTGGGGCTCGCCATTTCAAAACAACTGGTCGAATTCATGGGGGGGGAGATCGGCGTCGAGAGCGGGCCAACCGGTTCGATATTCCACTTCAGCCTGCTTCTGTTACGGCCCGGCGATGCGCAGCCACGCCTGCCGCCCCCCGAAGCGCTGCGCGAACTCAGTGTACTAATTGTCGATGACAATGAGACCAGCCGAAACATCCTCAAGCATCAGGCAATCACATGGGGGGGGCGCGCTGAGGCCGTTTCCGACGGGATACAGGCCCTGGACATGCTGCGCCGGGCAGCGGCGCAAGGGACACCTTATGATCTGGCGCTGATAGACGAGAAGATGCCGGAAATCGATGGTATCGAACTGGTCAGAAGGATCAAAGCGGACCGGGCACTTGCCCGGATCGGGGTGGTGATGCTGGTCGCGGGTGGACTGCATGAAAGCATGCGCGAAGTGCGACGGCTCGGCATCCAAAGCAGTATTGCAAAACCGGTGCGGCAATCGCACCTCTACAGAGCGTTACTCGGGGCGGTGAACGGGGCTGTCGATGGCCAGCCCGCTGCGCAGGCGAGACAGACTGCCGCTGAGCCGACAGCTATTCAACCCGGCAGTCGCGTTCTGCTTGTCGAGGATAACCCGGTTAACACCTATGCCGCTGAAATCATGTTGCAACATCTCGGCTGCGAAGTGACTACCAGAACCAACGGCAAGGAAGCGGTCGAAGCGGTTTTTAATTCGTCCTTTGATGTCGTATTGATGGACGGTTGGATGCCCGAGATGGACGGCTTTGCAGCCACAAGGGAGATCCGGCGCCGGGAGCGCGAACAGGGCGCGGCGCGTTCACTTCCCATCATCGCGCTGACCGCCCACGCCATGAAGGAGGACCGCGAGCAGTGTCTCGCCTCGGGTATGGATGACTACCTGAGCAAGCCCATCGATATGACACGTTTGAGTACCATATTGCAGCGCTGGCTGACTCCCGCGCGCGACCAGTCGGGTTATGAACACCGTTATCAAACAGAATCCAAAAAACTACCGAGCTGAGATATTCCGGACCCGAACCCGGTGCCTTACAGTAATAGCTGCGGAAAAAACCACCTCATACAATAGGGATAAATCCATGAACTTTCCTGATCAGGCAGAGTCTGGATTTTTGTCTATCCTTAGGGAAAGTACTTGATGCCGGGAGGCAATCATGGGTGAGAATACACGTTTGCATGACGGCATCGCCGGAGCTTTGATATTGCTGGGCACACTGCTCGGCTATTTTGTCAGTCCAGTCTGGCTTGCAGTGCCGGGGGTGATCAGCGCACTGATGCTGCAGAGCGCCTTCAGTGGTTTCTGTCCGGTCTACTTCACGCTTGGAAAACTGCGAGGGACGCGTAAAACGGTGGTGAGTTAGGGCGCCAGACAATTACGCCCGGCGATAGAAACATAGACCAAAGCAATCGGGTGTTACATCGCTATCGCGGTGATAGCGATGTCTATCCTGCGCTGCCGCTACCACAGGCTCTCTGTGTTCAGCGGAATGCCGGTTAATTCAGCTTTCCGTGGCGTAAACCGAACTGAAAATTCGACTGTGACCTTACTGCCACATCAGGCTTAATCCTGTTGATTCAACAGCTCGGCCAGGTGTTCGGCGGCGGCTTCCTGGACCAGGCGTTCCTGATCCGCCAGGGCCCGCTGCAACAGGCGTGTGGCAGTCTTGCCACCGATATCTCCCAGTGCGTCCACGGTGTTTTCGCGTCGCGCGGCATTGTCGTCGTTCAGCGCGGTGGCCAGTGCCCGGGCGGCCTGCACACCACCGATGTCGGCGAGCGCCGCGATGGCGGCTTCCTGCACGTCGCTATCCGGATCGACGAGGGCTTGCTCGAGTAACGGAATCGCCGCCTCGCCGCTGAGGTCACCCAGGACGTCGACGGCTTCTTCCCGAACCGATGCGTCCCAGTCACCCAGGGCCGCGGCAAGTAGCACGGTTGCTTCATCGTTGCCTGAACCGGCCGGATCTGGAACAGCAATACGAACGATACCGGTATCATCGGCTGCCGCCTCAGCTGGATGTGCGTCATCGGAAAATATCCATAAGGTGCCCTGCACCCTTGCTCCCGGGTTAACCGTACTGCACGGTGGCGGCAGATATTGCAGGGCGTAGTTGCGGCCGCGCAGGATGCGGTCCACCGCCTGCTGCAAGGGCAACTGCCTGAACTCCAGCGTAACACGCTCATCGAGTGCTGTATTCAACATCAGGCGAATAGCGCCTCGATGGGCAATTTCCTCGACGAGTCGCTTAACGGTAACGTCATGAGCCTTCAAGGTCACTATTCCATTGTTGATCTCGGCATCCAGTTCAAGGGGTAAGAGCGGTTGACTGAATTCAAGGGACGCCTATTGCTCCCGGCACCGCCCTGTGCCCGGTATCGGCGGCGTAAGCTGTTGTCAAACACAGCGCCGCTCCGGGTCCTGTGACCGGCTTCTCCATAATTCTTGCAAATGTGTCATAGTATGAAGGTTAAGCAAATCATTCCGGGTGAGAAGCCATGAACCGGCACATCATTGCGACATTGACGGGCATCCTGCTGCTGACCGGCTGCGGTGGCGGCGGCGGAGCTGATACGGCCACAGGCGATGTCGACAGCTTTGCTCTTTCGCAGCGGCTACCCCTGTCGCCGCTGGACTTCCCGTTGAACACGGGCCAACCCGGATCTTTCAGTCCGGTAAACGCATTTCCCAAGCTGAGCTTTGTTGCACCGGTGTTTTTCACGGGTCTTCCGGGTACCAATCAGGCGGTGGTGCTGGAACAGGGGGGCATCATTCATCGCTTCGACGTCGATGCGCAGGTGGCGGGAACTGCCGTCATACTGGATATCAGCAGCCAGGTGCTGTTTTCCGGTGAGCAGGGGCTGCTGGGGATGGCTTTCCATCCTGATTTTACCAACAATGGATTTTTCTACGTCCATTACTCGGCATCGAATCCGCGCCGCTCGGTGATTTCCCGCTTCACGTACAGCAGCCAGACGGGAATGGCGTCACCAGGGTCAGAGTTCATTCTGCTGCAGGTCGACCAACCGTTTGCCAACCATAACGCGGGTTCCCTGGCCTTCGGGCCGGATGACAAACTCTACATCGCGTTCGGCGATGGGGGCAGTGGTGGTGACCCCGACGATAACGCCCAGAATCGAGGCACGCTGCTTGGCTCTATCATACGTATCGATGTGGATAGCGGCAGCCCTTATGCGATTCCGTCCGACAATCCTTTTGTTGGCGAAGCGGGTGTGCGTGAGGAAATCTGGGCGTATGGATTTCGCAACCCGTTCCGACTTTCCTTTGATCGGCAGACGGGTCGTCTGTGGGTCGGGGATGTTGGTCAGAACAACCGGGAAGAAATCGATATCGTTCAGCCCGGTGGCAACTATGGCTGGCGCGTATTCGAGGGCACACAGCCGTTTGCCAACTCGCAGAACACGCCGCCGAATGCTGTCTTTACAGCGCCGGTTATCGACTACGACCGCAGCCTCGGCAACGCCGTGATCGGCGGCTATGTGTACCGCGGTGCGGCATTGCCAACATTGCGGGGGGCCTATGTGTATGGGGATTTCGGTTCCGGCCGCATCTGGTCTTTGCTGTACAACGGCACACAGGTGCTGGCCAACACGGAGATCGCAAACGTAGCAAACCCGACCTCCTTTGGTGAAGATAATAACGCCGAACTTTATGCAGTTTCCGGAAGTGGCAGCATCTTCAGATTTATCGAAACCGGTGGTGGCGCGGGCAATACGGCACCTCTGCTGCTGTCGCAGACCGGGATCTTCGCGGATACGGCAAACCTGGTCGTTGCGGACGGATTCATCGAATACGCTGTCAATGTGCCGTTCTGGTCTGATGGCGCATTAAAGCGCCGATGGCTGGGGGTACCGGATCCCGCACAGATCGGCTTCGCAGCGACGGAATCCTGGTCATTTCCGGTGGGAACGGTCATCGTCAAACACTTTGAAATCGAACTGCTGGAGGACGATCCGACCAGCACAAAGCGACTGGAAACACGGGTGCTCGTGCACGAGGCGGACCGTTGGACCGGCTATGTCTATAAATGGGATGACTCCGGCACAGACGCTGATTTACTCACCTCCGGCGTGTTGGAAAACCTCACGGTGACAAACTCCCGGGGCGATCTCACTTTCAGCTACGAGTACCCCAGTCAGACGGATTGCCTGCGTTGCCATAACGCTGCAGCGGGGACTGTTCTCGGCGTAGACACTCGGCAGATGAATCGGGATTTCAACTATCCGGCAGGAACGGACAGTCAGTTGGGCAGTCTGAACCACATAGCGCTATTCAGCAACGATATCGGCGAGGCATCCCGCTATGACAGCTACCCCGATCCATTTGCTGTTTTGCTGGACACAGGCAGGCGCGCGCGCGGCTATCTCGCAGCCAACTGCAGTCAATGTCACAGGCCCGGGGGGCCAACACCCGTTGCCCTGGACCTGCGGTTCGATACCCCCCTGCCCCAGACCGGTTCGATCAATGTGACCCCCACCAGCGGTGACCTCGGGCTCGCTGGGGCAAACATCATTACCCCCGGCAGCAAAGAGAGCAGCGTTCTGTGGGAACGCATGCGGCGTCTGGATGCCAAGCGCATGCCGCCGTTGGGAAGCCACCGGGTGGATACTGCGGGTGTTGATCTGATTGGTCAGTGGATTGACCAGCTGACAGTGGTGCCATAGCGCGAGAAATATTGTTTTTTAGGCTCTTCCCCTGATCGGGTGGGTAGATTACCGTATGCAGGATGCGAGACAAAGACCTATACGCTCAGATTCTGGGT
>JBDNAP010000374.1:0-7343 GCA_039768325.1 Thiogranum sp. | reverse complement strand
TCCGGTTTTCTTTAAAACACAGGCGCTTCGTTTTTCTACTCACGGCATCCCCCGATTCATTTCATGCGCACGCATTGAGCAAGGCCCGGGAAACTCAAAATGGCTGTCATTGCCACGCGGGTGTTTGGATGATGCACTCGCGTTATTGAAAGAGAACAATATAGATGTGCAGATAGATGATAAGCGTGAGTTGGGCACTAAACTTTCAGGCATGAAGCCATTGTTAACTTTGAGGAAAAATCAGCAGACCGCAGTTAATGCAATGAGCAAACACGATGCAGGAATACTGCATGCGCCTACAGCGTTTGGGAAAACCGTGACGGCTATCGGAATGATCGCCAAGCGCAAAACAAACACGCTTATTCTGGTACACAGTCGCCAACTGCTTGATCAATGGCAGGAAAGACTGCGTTCGTTTTTGCCGGAAGCGGAGATCGGCGTCATCGGTGGAGGTAAGAAAAAGCCCACCGGGATCATTGATATAGCCACATATCAAAGCCTGATTAACAAGAAAGACAATACCATCTCTCCCATTGTTCAAATTTACGGACATGTGATAGTTGATGAATGCCACCACGTATCCGCGCCGCGCTTTGAGATGGTATTGAACGAAGTTCGAGCGAAATATGTGCTCGGCCTTACTGCCACCCCAGAGAGACAGGACGGCCACCAGAAGATCATCTTTATGGCTGCCGGTCCCATTCGGCACAATGTTAAAAGCTCAGGTGAAGGGAAGTTCGAGCAAGAGGTTCATGTCCATCAGCTCTATGATACGCCGCCACTACATCTTACTCTGCCCGAAGAGCGACCAAAAATTGCAGATGCCTACCGATGGATAATGGAAAACGAAAATCGTACGCAACGGATTGTGTCAGATGTAATCGACAATGTTCACGAAGCCAGGCATCCGATCATCCTCACTGAAAGACGTGAACATGCGGAAACGATTAACAATCTTCTCAAAGAAAGCGGAGTCAATTCCATCATACTGAAAGGAGCAATGAAAGCCGCTGAACGCAGGCGTGTTGACGAGCATTTGCATTCGGCGCAAGCTGTGGTCGCCACTGGAAAGTATGTGGGAGAGGGTTTTGACCTGCCCAGGCTGGATACACTGTTTCTTGCCATGCCCATCGCCTGGAAAGGTTCGTTGGCGCAATATGCAGGAAGGATTCATCGGCAATCAGACGGTAAAACGCAAGTGACGATTCACGATTACGTTGACTGCGGTCTTCCCATGCTCCAACGCATGTTCAATAAGCGCGAAAAAAGCTACGAGACGATGGGCTACACCATCTTATTCACGGGTGAATCAGCCAGCACGGATAAGGCAAAACAATTTGAAGCTGTGCTGGTATAGCAGGTTTCCGGATTGCTCCAGAGAATACCCGCAGTTCAAGTTCCCTGATACCATGCCAAACTCAATTTTCATCTCATGGTATCAGTGTTTTCTACCTTGCTACACGCAATAAATACCATGAAAAATACCATTGATGATGCAGAACATATTATTGAATGGGGTTTATTTTTCACTATATTTCAATGTTTTACGAATTCTGCCTACTCCCACTCGATGGTCGCCGGCGGCTTCCCGGAAATATCATAGGTAACCCGGGAGATACCGGAAATCTCATTGATGATACGTCGCGATACATGGTCGAGGAAATCGTAGGGCAAGTGCGCCCAGCGTGCCGTCATGAAATCAATCGTTTCAACAGCCCTTAGGGCAATCACGTAATCATAACGGCGTCCGTCACCGGTAACGCCCACCGACTTGACAGGCAGGAACACGGCAAACGCCTGGCTGGTCTTGTCGTACAGATCGTGCCTGCGCAATTCCTCGATAAAGATATGATCTGCCAGGCGCAGCAGATCGGCGTATTCCTTCCTTACCTGCCCGAGTATGCGGACCCCGAGTCCGGGGCCTGGAAACGGATGACGGTAGACCATATCGTAGGGCAGACCCAGCTCCACCCCCAGCTTACGCACTTCGTCCTTAAACAGCTCACGCAGGGGTTCCAGCAGTTTGAGCTTCATATGCTCGGGCAAGCCCCCCACATTATGGTGGGACTTGATCAGCTGCGCCTTGCCGGTCTTGGCACCGGCGGATTCGATGACATCCGGATAAATCGTACCCTGCGCCAGCCAGCGGGCATTTTTAAGTTTCTCCGATTCTTCCTCGAAGACTTCAACAAACAGATTACCGATGATCTTGCGTTTACGTTCAGGATCATTCTCGCTCTCCAGCGCCTTCAGAAAACGCTTTTCGGCATCCACCCGAATAACATGCACTCCCATGTGTTCGGCAAAGGTGGCCATGACCTGGTCGCCTTCACGGTGACGTAACAGGCCGGTATCCACGAAAACACAGGTCAACTGATCACCGATGGCTTTGTGCAATAATGCCGCAACCACTGAAGAATCCACGCCGCCGGACAACCCCAGCAAGACCTCTTCGTCACCGACCTGATCGCGCAGCTGGCGAATGCTTTCCTCAACGATATTTCCCGCAGTCCACAAGGCTTCACAACGGCAGATATCGATGATAAAGCGCTGCAGAATCCGTTCGCCCTGGTGGGTATGGGTCACTTCAGGGTGGAACTGTACACCGTAATAAGCCCGCTGATCATCCGCCATAGCGGCGATTGGCGCTGCATCGGTACTGGCCATGAGCTTGAACGCAGGGGGTAGTTCCACCACCCGGTCACCGTGGCTCATCCAGACATCCAGCAAACCATAGCCTTCTTCGCTGGTATGATCTTCGATGTCTTTCAACAGCCGTGAATGACCGCGCGCGCGTACCTGTGCGTAGCCGTATTCATGATGGTCGGCGTTTTCCACCTTGCCACCGAGCTGGGCTGCCATGGTCTGCATGCCGTAACAGATACCCAGCACTGGCACACCCAGTTCAAAGACCAGCTGAGGGGCACACGGCGCATCACCGCCGGTAACCGTCTCCGGACCACCCGAAAGAATGATGCCGTGCGGATGAAAGACGCGTAACACCTCATCATCCATATCGTAGGGATGGATTTCGCAGTACACACCGATCTCACGCACCCGGCGCGCAATCAGCTGAGTGTACTGGGAACCGAAGTCCAGAATCAGAATTCGGTGGGAATGGATATCGTGTTCAGACATGGGGGTCCGTCAGGAGCGGTAATTCGGCGCTTCCTTGGTGATGCTGACGTCGTGAACATGGCTTTCCGCCATGCCGGCATTGGTCACGCGCACAAACTCCGGCTTGTTGCGCATCTCTTCAATGGTGTTACAACCGGTGTAACCCATACTCGAGCGCAAACCCCCGAGTAACTGGTGAATCACAGGCTGCAATGGCCCCTTGTAGGGCACACGCCCCTCAATACCTTCCGGAACCAGCTTGTCGGCGGCGCTGCCCTCCTGGAAATAACGGTCACTGGAGCCCTGCTGAGATGCCATGGCCCCCAGCGAACCCATACCGCGGTATGACTTGTATGAACGCCCCTTATACAACTCCACTTCACCGGGCGCCTCTTCGGTACCACCGAACATACTGCCGACCATAATGGAATAGGCACCGGCAACGATCGCCTTGGCCACGTCCCCCGAGTATCGAATACCACCATCAGCGATCAGTGGAACACCGGTGGATTTGAGTTCATGCGCCACATTGGCGACTGCGCTGATCTGTGGTACCCCCACACCGGCAATAATGCGGGTGGTACAGATGGAACCCGGCCCGATGCCCACCTTCACACAATCCGCTCCGGCGTCCACCAACGCCCGCGCTGCCGCGGCAGTTGCAATATTACCGCCTATCACCTGCAGATCCGGATAGCGCTGCTTAACCCAGCGCACACGCTGCAGTACGCCTTCCGAATGACCATGTGCGGTATCCACCACGATCACGTCGACGCCGGCTTCGACCAGCGCAGCAACCCGTTCATCGGTGCCCGCGCCCACACCGACCGCGGCACCGGCGCGCAGGCTGCCCTGATCGTCTTTACAGGCATTGGGGTTTTCGCTGGCCTTCTGGATGTCCTTGACCGTTACCAGACCCCGCAAGCGAAAATCATCATCCACAACCAGGACTTTCTCAATGCGGTACTCGTGCAGCAGTTTCAGCACTTCCTCGCGTCCCGCGCCCTCTTTTACCGTCACCAGCTTGTCCTTGCCTGTCATGATCGACGATACCGGCGCGTCATAGCGGGTTTCAAAGCGGGTATCGCGATTGGTGACGATACCCACGAGTCGTTCACCCTCGACCACCGGCACACCGGAAATATTGTGCTGGCGGGTGAGTTCCAGTACCTCGCGGATGCTGGTATCCGGGGAAACCGTGATCGGATCCTTGATGACGCCGCTTTCATATTTCTTTACCAGGCGGACCTCATTAGCCTGCTGCTCGATGGTCATATTCTTGTGAATGATACCGATGCCGCCTTCCTGGGCCATGGCGATCGCCAGTCGCGATTCGGTCACTGTATCCATAGCCGCCGAAACGAGTGGAATATTGAGCTGGATTTCCCGCGTCAGCCGGGTCACCAGTTGCACGTCTTTCGGTACCACGGCCGAGTGGGCAGGCAGCAGCAAAACATCATCAAAAGTCAGGGATTTTTCAGAGATACGCAGCATTCATTACACCGTGATCGTGCCAGAGCCAAGCGCGTGATTATAGGTTTTGCTTGACTGGGGGTCTACCAACATCGTATTAACCCGCACGTCCAATTTAAGTATGATCGGCATATGCCAGAAGTATCCAACGTTTCCCTGCAGCGCGATGTGTACAGCGTATCCCGCTTGAACCGGGAATCCAGGGGGCTGCTGGAATCCGGGTTTCCCCGCCTCTGGGTTGAGGGCGAGATATCCAATCTGGCCCGTCCGGTCTCGGGTCACCTGTATTTCACGCTGAAGGATGCCAGGGCGCAGGTCAGCTGTGCCCTGTTTCGCAACCGGGCCACCCGCCTCGGTTTTTCCCCGGAAAACGGCAGCCAGGTTCTGGTACAGGCCCAGGTCAGCCTGTATGAGGCGCGTGGCAACTATCAGCTCATCGTAAACCATATGGAAGAGGCCGGTGATGGAGCGCTGCGCAGGGCCTTTGAACAACTCAAGAACCAGTTGTATAAGGAAGGCCTGTTCGATGAGCAACACAAGCAGACCCTGCCCCACCTGCCCCGCAGTATCGGCGTCATCACGTCGCCCAGTGGCGCTGCTATCCGTGATGTCCTGACCGTATTGCGAAGACGTTTTCCCGGCACCCAGGTCATCATTTATCCGACCCAGGTTCAGGGCGAAGCCGCTGCTCGACAGATTGTTGCAGCGATACAGTCAGCCGATGCTCGAGCAGAATGTGACGTTTTGCTGCTCACCCGCGGTGGCGGTTCCCTGGAGGATCTGTGGCCGTTCAACGAGGAAGTGGTGGCACGCGCAGTCCATGCCTGCAAAATCCCCCTCGTTTCCGCCGTTGGTCATGAAATCGATGTTGTCATTAGCGATTTTGTTGCCGATCACCGCGCCGCCACACCCTCGGCAGCCGCGGAACTCCTGAGCCCTGATCAAACTGAACTCGACAATCGTTTCCGGCAACTCGACAACCGGCTGTACACGCTGCTGCGGCAGAACCTGCAACGCTACAGAGACCAGCTCAACTGGTTGACGAAGCGCATCCAGCAAAGCCACCCCGGACGCCAGCTGCAACAACAGGCACAACGCCTGGATGACCTGGATCTACGCCTGAGCAGAGCCTGGCAACACCAGTGTGCACAGCGCGAGGCCGGCCTCGCGGCCGTGCAGGCAAAACTCAGGCAACACAGCCCGCAACAAATGCTGCAAAGACTGAGTACCCAGGCAGGACAGTTGGTACAGCAGCTGGAATACGCTATCAACAGGCAGCTATCAGGGCATGGTGAAAAACTGGCCGTTTTATCGCGCGCACTGCAAGCCATGAGCCCGCTGGCAACACTGCAGCGCGGTTACTCGATCACCCTGAACAAGCCCGCCGGAACCGTTTTGCAGAATGCCAAACAGACAAAAACGGGTGACATTCTCGAAACACGACTTGCCAGAGGACGGATTCTAAGCCAGGTGACAGAGATTAAATCATCATGAAAAAGCCGACACTGACCGGTTTATTTTTTGCAACAATCGCCACCCTGATATTTTCAGCGGATGTTCTCGCCATTGAGCTGCCCGATACCGAATCTGTGCCCGGTGGCGTCGCTGTGCTTGAGTTACCGGCATCCGCAACACCCCCCAGGGCCACATTCAATGGCAAACCGGTCATGGTGGTGGCCAACGGCGCTGTCTATACCGCAGTAGTCGGCTTGCCGTTAGCGACCAAACCCGGCACGCATACACTGAGCATTAAAAACACTTCGGGGAATGTTGTCACACAAGAATTCACTGTGACAGACAAAACCTATCAGAGCCAGCATATCACCATTAAAAACAAACGCATGGTCAATCCTGAAAAACGCGACATGGAGCGCATTGGACGGGAGCAGCGGCAGATAAAAAAAGCCCTCGCATCCTGGAACGAGCAGTCTCCCGAAACCTTGCGTTTTTTATTACCGGTAGAGGGGCCAATGAGCAGCCCGTTCGGCTTACGACGCTTTTTCAACGAACAGGCGCGTAAACCGCACAGCGGGCTGGATCTTGCCGCCCCCGAAGGCACGCCCATCAAAGCCCCCGCCAGCGGCCGTATTGCCGACACCGGTGACTTCTTCTTTAACGGCAACACGGTCTTTATCGACCACGGTCAGGGCCTGGTGACCATGTATTGCCACCTGTCGCGTATTGACGTTGAGCCCGGACAGCAAGTGGCCAGCGGCGAAATCATCGGCACCGTGGGTAAAACCGGCCGTGTAACCGGCGCCCATCTGCACTGGGGTGTCAGCCTGAACGATGCACGGGTGGATCCCATGCTGTTTCTGAAGCAGCTGCCGCCGGCAGCTGAAGAGCAAACCAACACAAAGGAATAACTCGGGACCAGGGTACGCGGGATATGACCGAGGTAAGGCAAGGAGCAATCAAACTTGGCGCGCCGTTCGCGGCTGAAATGCAGAGAACAGCTGACACCGCTACCGTGCTGCGAACTCGTAGCGCCCGCGCCGCAGGCATCTGTAGTTACGAATCATAATGATCATTTTGCGGATGGAGGGGACATCGATACAGGGCAGATTCAAACACACACACAGCGGCACACCCCTGTTACCGGGCTGACCGATGTCTATGAAACAAGGCTGTGTTTCTGTTAAACCGGCCTCAATAGGCTCTGAGCGTTGCTCGGCTTGGAACGCCAGCGTTACAAAGCGGCAATCCCAGACAACCTCCCGGTCTTCAAAACATCCTGTAAAGCGGACATGGGC
>JBDNAP010000373.1:0-2987 GCA_039768325.1 Thiogranum sp. | reverse complement strand
TTGGCGGCGCCCACCTGTGTGGTGATGGATTCGACACTCGCCGTTGACAGATCCGGCAACAGCCACACCCCCGGGTTACGCCTGCCGGCCGCCCAGCCACGCCCGATTCCGCTGCTCGTCGATCCCATGGAAAACACGCTGACCCGGCGCTGCCCATCGATATCGATCACCGCCGGCGCGCGCGCCTCAGCAATATCCCTGCCGGCACCGGCGGTCCGGATTCCGGCCGCCCGCAGGGATTGCAGGGTTTCGCGCAGCCCCTCGTACCCCCAGTCGATGACGTGATTGTTAGCCAGTACACAGCAATCGATACCGGCGGCAGTCAGGCACGGCGTATTGGCCGGATGCATGCGGTAGTTGATGCCCTTGCCGGGCCAGTAGTCGTCGCTGGTGGTAACCGCGGTTTCCAGGTTGATGATGCGCGCATCCGGAGCCGCGTCCTGGAGCACCTGAAGCACATCGCCCCATACGTAGGCGTAAGCGACGGCGCGGGGAATCCGGCCGCTGGCGCGCTCCGCAATATCCACATAGTGCACCGCAGAGGTCATATAGGGCTCATAGATCTCCGCTGCACTGGGGTAAGGCAGAATCTGGTCGATGCCGCGGCCGGTCATCACATCGCCGCACAGAAACAGTTTTACCGAGCGTGAACGTCTAATGTCATTGTCAGGCATCGCTGCACCTGTCCTGCTGCCGGTTTCACCGGCGTGCACCCGCCTGCCCAGTGCACCGCAGGCGGCCAATAGGGGCAGGCTTAGAAAGTGTCGTCGCTGCATGGCGGGTATCCCGTTGACTAACAGCCGGTTCCTGTCTTGGTTTCTTAAAGTATAGATAACCTGGCCCGGTTCTACAGGATGGCTGCTGTGATTGTGTGTTGAAGAGTCACTCGTACAGCGAGCCGGCAATTCTGACCAGTTCGCTGGAGGACATCCTGTCACTCGCAATCAGGTAGAACATTCCGCCATCGTGCCAGCTTACGACGGAGGGATTGCGCCCGTCGACGTCGTCGGCAGGCGGTTCCGGTCCGAGCTCGTACACGCGTGCCGCGCATCCCGCAATTTGTGCATCGCTTCCCTCTGCGCCATAGGGCACGACAAGCGCCAGGCGCTGTGCTTCCTTAACGCCTTTGCGTGCCTGGCTCAAAACAAAGAAACCATAATGCGCTTCCAGCGTTCGGTCTGCGACAGGAAGCTCACGCAACTTGTGATCACGCACATGGATGCTGATGGACTGAAGACAGTGTCCCGCTGTGTTTCTGGGTTCAAGCGGCTGAAACACCAGCATTGTCCGCGCCGCCTTCCAGGAGTGCAGCGTTGCGAAATGAGGGTTATACGTCATGTACCTCGACTCTGAGCCGCGGAACGCAGAATTTCAACCATCGCCGGATCACCGCGCGCGACGGCGAGGTCCAGGGCCGTCTTTTCGAAGAACCCGGGTGAGCCGGTTCCGCGAAGGCTGACGCTGGCGCCGGCATCTGTCAGTTTCCGCACGACATCGACATGGCCGCGGACAACAGCAAGCATCAAGGCGCTTAGACCGTACTTAGCCGTGTCATCCAGAGCTGCACCACGCTCGGCCAGCCACTCGACCACATGGGCATGGCCTTCGGCTGCCGCAAGCATCAGCGACGTCTGTCCTTTTCCATTACGTGCATCGATATCGGTCCCGCTTAGCAACAGGCACTGAAGCTCATCGATGGAACCTCGAAGCACCGCCTCTTCCCATTCGCCTCTCAAACCGATTGTCCTCCCGCGCCTCGCCTTGCGCGCTTTCACCTGCCTGGTTAACCCTAAGGAACCTGTGATTAGTACCTACATCGTCATCCCGGCATGCGCCGGGATGACGAATTAGTCAGAGTTTCCCTAAGCTTATCAGGCGAAAGACGTGTTGCCTAAATGCCTGACAAATGCGAGCGCATCATTCACACCTTGCTAAGAATATTTTCATCGCTCAATGACCTGGATCCTCTAACTTCTACCTGACAATGCTTCCTGTCGCCATCCCCCTCAGCAGAGCCCGCATGTCTTCGAAGTTTGAGCAGTTTTGTATCATGAGCACAGGCTCAACCAGACTGAGTTACTTTCAGGGCTGAGGTCACTAGCTGGATTGTAAGCGGGTAAATCGCTTGAAATTCAGCATGGCGCAGCACAGAATGCCTGTATGAGTAAGCCGATAAAACCGGAAGAACTGCAGCGGGAAGCCAACGCGCTCCGCCGGGCGTTGCATGCCGTCATGCTGTCGACCACTTCACCCGAAGGCATGCCTGATGCCAGTTATGCGCCCTGCTTTCTGGATGACGAGGGAAGATGTCACGTCCTGATCAGCCAGCTCGCCGGGCATACCGGAAATCTGCTGTCACACCCGATAGCGAGCTTGTTGTGGCTCGAGGACAAGGTATCGAGCCGAAACCTGTTCGCAAGGCGCCGTCTGGTTCTGCAATGCAGGGCTGAAAACATCGAACGTGACAGCGACAGCTGGAACAGCATCCTGAAGCAGATGGAGGAACAGCTCGGCAATACGGTCGCACTGCTGGCCAGCCTGCCGGACTTTTTGCTGTTTCGTTTCGAGGCGATTGAAGGCAACTATGTACGCGGTTTTGCGCAGGCCTACCCGGTGACAGGTAACGACCTCGTCATGGCCGAGCGCAGAAGCCGATAAGCCGGACCGACGGATAATCTGTACGCGTCAAGGCATCGCTTCCAGATCGCCGCCGGATACGGCGCCCTTGTTCCCGTAGCCGCTCCCGCACCGCGTGGACCGACAGCCGGGATGCCTCGACGGAAACTGCTGTCCGGACCCTGCTCAGGGTGCGGTAGCGAGTATCGCCACCCAGACCACGGCTAGCAGCGACAACAGGGCTGCCGACACCGTGTGGTTGGTAAATTCGTAATGATCATCTGATTAAGATGTTATGGTACCACTCCCATGGACTTCTGAGATCGGCAGGGTAAGAATGCGGTACGGTGATCTCAGCTTCAGCCAGTCTG
>JBDNAP010000372.1:0-5759 GCA_039768325.1 Thiogranum sp. | reverse complement strand
CGCCCAATCACCATCCCTGGTGCCTATCGTTCTTCTGATTGCATTGTTGTTCATCTCCATGGCCTGGAACTTTTCCATCCACAGGGAGCAGGAGAAAGATGTCACCCATGTTTCGGCAGCCAACGATGTTCATGCCTCAGAACAGCAACCGGCTGCGCAGGCCATCAGCAAGCTGGAAGCCCTCCAGGCGGAAACTGTGGATCTGCTCAACAATACCTGGCAATTGGCGGGCTGGGCAATCAATCAGGAAATGCGTTACCCCTACGATGAAATCGCCCTCGACAAACAACGTGCTGACATGGTCGAACAACTGCTGCTTCGACTCTCGGATAGCGGCTATGCAGGTAAAATAATACTCGAAACGCACGCCGGCGAATTCTGCCTGCTGGGTAACCAGGAAACCGGGTTCCGATTGCCCTCTCCGGAACTGCCAATTGACCAGTGCGAATTTATCGGCAACCCGGTACAACCCACCGATTTACCTGCCGCCCACCAGTCACTGGGATTCGCCAACTTCGTAAACAGTACACCGCTGTTGAGTGATGGCCCGCTGTCGATGGAAGTGGTTGCAGCTTCACGCGCGGACCCGCTGCATCTATACCCGGATAAATCGGAAGCGACAACGGCGCAGGCCTGGAATGAGGTCGCCGGGAAAAATAACCGTGTGGTGATTTTTCTGGAACCGCAGTCGCGCTGAAGTAGCAGTCGCGGTGCGCAGCCCCGGTGCATCGGCTGATCCACCAGACAATCGAATCCGCGGCCGGCGCTGTTGACGCCGGCACACCCGGCAAGACGGGCATATGGACAGTCCCTATGACGCAGTACACAGCATAGTCACCCCCCCAACTATGCCTGCCATAACAGTTTCCTGGTAGTTTCCACCTGCTGCGCGGTGCACTCCAGCCACACCGCGGCTGGCGTGCAGATGCGTGGTCGCGATACGGCCGCGGTGAAAGGGCAACGGCAGGCCTCGCCTTCGCAGGGAGACCTGAGTGATATACCTCGAGCTTACGCCTTCTTGTAGATTTCCGCCCCACCCTCGATGAACTCCACGGACTTCTCCTGCATGCCCTTGTTCAGGGCTTCGCCTTCCGACATGCCGTGTTCCCTGGCGTAATCGCGCACGTCCTGGGTAATCTTCATGGAACAGAAATGCGGCCCGCACATGGAACAGAAATGTGCGACCTTGGCGGAATCTTTGGGCAGGGTTTCGTCGTGAAACTCACGCGCCTTTTCCGGATCAAGCCCCAGGTTGAACTGGTCCTCCCAACGGAATTCGAAGCGTGCTTTGGACATGGCGTTGTCGCGCACCTGCGCCCCAGGGTGCCCCTTGGCAAGGTCCGCGGCGTGTGCTGCGATCTTGTAGGCAATAATGCCTTCACGCACATCCTGCTTATTGGGCAGGCCGAGGTGTTCTTTGGGTGTGACATAGCACAACATGGCAGTGCCGTACCAGCCGATCTGTGCGGCGCCTATAGCCGAGGTGATGTGATCGTAGGCGGGCGCAATATCGGTCGTCAGCGGCCCCAGGGTATAGAACGGCGCTTCAAAACAGTCGCGCAGTTCCTTGTCCATGTTTTCCTTGATGAGCTGCATGGGTACGTGGCCCGGCCCTTCGATCATCACCTGAACGTCGTTATCCCAGGCGATCCGGGTCAGTTCACCGAGGGTTTCCAGTTCAGCGAACTGGGCCGCATCATTGGCGTCGGCCAGCGAGCCGGGGCGCAATCCGTCACCCAGGGAAAAGGACACGTCATAGGCTTTCATGATTTCGCAGATTTCTGCAAAGCGGGTGTAGAGAAAATTTTCCTGGTGATGTGCCAGGCACCATTTGGCGAGAATGGATCCACCGCGTGACACGATGCCGGTAACCCGGTCGGCGGTCAGCGGCACGTGCTGCAGTCGCACCCCGGCATGGATGGTAAAGTAATCCACGCCCTGTTCTGCCTGTTCGATCAGCGTATCGCGGAACAGCTCCCAGCTCAGCTCTTCTGCTTTACCGTCAACTTTTTCCAGCGCCTGGTAGATCGGCACGGTACCAACCGGCACCGGTGCATTGCGCAGAATCCACTCGCGGGTTTCGTGAATATTTTTACCGGTTGACAGATCCATGACGGTGTCGCCACCCCAGCGGGTGGACCAGACCATTTTCTCCACCTCCTCGGCAATGGACGAGGTCACCGCCGAGTTA
The DNA here is from genome assembly GCA_039768325.1 of Thiogranum sp. GTDB lineage: Bacteria > Pseudomonadota > Gammaproteobacteria > DSM-19610 > DSM-19610 > Thiogranum. The sequence goes on along the minus strand of JBDNAP010000372.1, from coordinate 3,568 downwards.
CCGATATTGGTGTTGATCTTCACCAGGAAATTACGACCGATAATCATCGGTTCGAGTTCCGGGTGATTGATATTGGCGGGAATGATGGCGCGGCCCCGCGCAACTTCGTCGCGCACGAATTCCGCTGTCACCTTTTCAGGCAGACTGGCACCGAAACTCTGGCCTTTGTGCTGGCGCAACAGGCCGCTGTGCTTGAGCGCTTCCAGTCGCAGGTTCTCGCGAATCGCGACGTACTCCATTTCCGGTGTAACGATGCCTTTACGCGCATAGTGCATCTGTGTGACATTGGCCCCGGCTTTGGCGCGACGAGGCTTGCCGATATGCTCAAAACGCAGCGACGCCAGTTCCGGGTCATTGGCGCGCAAGTGTCCAAACTCTGAACTGGGTGCATCCAGCCATTCGCTGTCATTGCGTTCATCGATCCAGGCGCTGCGCACATCGGGCAGACCTTTCAACAGATCAATTCTGACTTCCGGATCGGTATAGGGTCCGGAGGTATCATAAACAGTAATCGGTGGATTTTTTTCAGCCCCCATACTGGCCGCTGTATCGGCCTGCTGGATTTCACGCATGCCGACCCGCAAATCCGGCCGTGAACCCTCAATATAAATCTTGCGTGAACCGGAGAAGGGCTGCGTAACGTCTTCGGAAAGCTCGCTGGTCTTTCGAACAAATTCTTCGGGGATGGCGCTCATGGATGCTTTCCCTCTAAAGTGGTTGGATCACATGCAGGGAAAGGCTGAGATAGACTTCAGCTTCCCTGCGCAGGTATTAACCGGATCAGGTTCAAAGGGTTTTTCTCAGCTCCAGCTACCGCGGAGCACCCCTAGCCATATTCGCGACGTTAGCTGAAGGACTGGGCCAATGCAAGTGCCTGAAACCTTGGGATCAGCCAGGGAAGACGTGGATATGTTTGAAGTGACAGACCCCTTCATAAAGTCGAAACTTCGATACGCCCGCTGCCCTGCGGCGGCGACGGCCTCCGGGAAAACCGCAGGTGGTAATCACCCCGGACACCGTCCCCGCCGCAGGGCAACTCATTTGTGACATTTACACCCAACGGTACTGGCTGTCTGGCGCGCTCGGTTAGCCGGTTAATTAGCCCAAATGATAGAAACTTTCCGTGTTTTCCGTGGCTACCGCTTGTTACAGCTTGCCTGTCCCAGGCAAAGCCCGTAACCTTTCGCGCAATCGATATCGGGATTACCACAATGAACGCGTTGAATATAGAGCAAGCCCGTTTCAACATGATTGAACAGCAGATCCGCCCCTGGGATGTGCTGGATGACCAGATTCTCGGCACCCTTTCCAGCACGCCACGCGAGGACTTTGTGCCCGAGCAATACCGGGCGCTGGCGTTCTCGGACATCAGCCTGCCTCTGGCCCACGAGCAGGCCATGATGCCGCCGAAACTGGAAGGTAAATTACTGCAAAGCCTCACCATCCGCCCCACCGACAACATTCTTGAAATCGGTACCGGCAGCGGCTACCTGACCGCCTGTCTGGCGAAGCTGGGCAACAATGTGCATTCGGTAGATCTGTACGAGGACTTTATCGAACAGGCCCGGAGCAGGCTGGAACAACAGGGCATAAAGAACGCTACGTTCGAACAGGGCGATGCGGCAGCCGGCTGGCAATCAGACACCGGTTTCGATGTCATCGCAGTGACCGGCTCCCTGCCGGTGCTGCACCAAGGGTTCCATACACTGCTTAATCGCGGCGGACGTTTATTTGTGATCTCAGGTAAACCACCCGTTATGGAGGCGCTGTTGATTACCCGCGTCGGCGACCAGGAATGGAACCAGGAAAGTCTTTTCGAAACGTCAATACCTGCACTGGTCAACGCGCCTGAACCCGAGGTATTCAATTTCTAGGTTCCTGACATATGCGCGAATTTTCCGCGTCCGAACTTCGGGGCTACCTGGAGACGGCGCCCGCCAGGCCACTTTTGCTCGATGTACGCGAACCCTGGGAGGTTGATAAAGCCTGTATCGAAGGATCGACGCCTGTTCCCATGCGGACCATCCCCGAGCGCCTGCAGGATTTCAATCCCGACCAGGAAATTGTGGTGATCTGTCATCATGGCATTCGCAGCCGTATGGTAGGCTTATACCTTGAAAATCATGGTTTTTCCAATATAATCAATCTCTCAGGCGGTGTCGAAGCCTGGGCGCGCGAGGTAGACCCTGACATGGAAACCTATTAACTATGCTGTTAAGACCCCTTTGTTTTATTGGCCTGCTGTTGATCCCGGTAGGCGCACAAAGTGTTGACCTGATCACCGTCTACGAGGAAGCCCTCAGAACCAATCCGCAACTCGCTGCAGCGGCAGCCAACCTCGACGCTGTTCGCGAGCGCCGACCGCAAGCTCTTGCCGGCCTGCTACCTGAAGTTTTTGTAGACGGCAGTCTGTCGCGCCTGCGCGTTAAAAACCTCAACCAGTCGCAACCGGCCAACCGCTCCACCAACAAAACAGCCGGTATAAACCTGACCCAGCCCCTGATTCGCTATGATCGCTGGATCCAGCTCAAACAATCGGACAGTGAGATAGCCGGCGCTGAAGCGGCGTATGTAGCGGCTGAACAGGAATTGATGATACAGGTCGCTGAACGTTACTTTCAGGTTCTGGACGCCCAGGACAATCTGAAATTCGCCGAATCTGAAAAAAGCTCCATCGGCCGCCAACTGGATCAGGCCACCCAGCGTTTCGAAGTTGGGCTGATCGCCATCACTGACGTCAAGGCGGCCCAGGCCAGGTTTGACCTGTCGGTCAGCCAGGAAATCCAGGCCATCAGCGGACTGGTGGAGGCCAAGGATTCCTTGCGGGAAATTGTCGGCACCTATTATGACAAACTCACGCCCTTGACGGCCGATCTGGAGCTGGTTCGCCCACAACCGGAATCAACCGAGACCTGGGTCGAAAAAGCCAAACAGCAAAACCTCAGCATACTGACCGCCGAAGCTGCCGCTGAACTGGCGCGACAGGAGATCAACCGCCAACGCGCCGGCCATTATCCGACACTCGACCTGAACGCCGGTAGCAACTACCGGGACACCGGTATCGGTGTCATTCCCGTAGAACGCTATGACAACGAAATTGGTGTCCAGCTGAATATTCCCGTGTACCAGGGTGGCGCGGTTAACTCACGCACCCGGGAGGCGCGCAACCGCTTTCAGGAGGCCACCGAACAACTGCAGCAGGAAATCCGCTCTGCCGAGTTCGAAACCCGCAATGCCTACCGTGGCGTCATGACGGATATCGCCCAGGTTAGGGCACTGGGCAAGTCGCTGGAATCCACCGAGATCGCGGTAGAAGCGGAGGAGGCGGGCTTTGAAGTCGGCACACGCACCATTGTCGATGTCCTGAATGCAACGCGCGAAAACTACCTGGCACGTCTCAATTATGCACGTGCCCGCTATCTGTACGTGGTCGATCAACTGCGGCTGAAACGTGCCGCCGGTATTCTTTCAAGACAAGACATGCTTGAAGTTAACAGCTCGCTGGATCCCGCTAACAGCGCTCCATAGTCAAGACTCGAGTGATGACTGGTCCCCTGCCCTCCAAGAT
>JBDNAP010000371.1:0-3785 GCA_039768325.1 Thiogranum sp. | reverse complement strand
TCGCCTTCCACGCCATGCGCGGACTGGCGGCCCACTCCAACGGTTTTCACACCATACGCGCCATGTCGATCCTGATGAGTATTCTCGGCACCATCGACCGACCCGGCGGCTTCCGCCACAAAGCACCTTTTCCACGCCCGATTCCACCCTGCGCCAAATCACCCACCGGACCGCAGGACGTACAGCCCAACACACCCTTGAACGGCATGCCGCTGGGCTGGCCCGCTGACCCGGACGACCTGTTCGTCGACGATCAGGGTGAACCGGTACGCATCGACAAGGCCTTTTCCTGGGAATACCCGCTGTCGGTACACGGCCTGATGCACAATACCATCACCAACGCCTGGCGCGGCGACCCCTATAAAATCGACACCTTATTGATATTTATGGCAAATATGGCGTGGAATTCATCCATGAATACCACCCAGGTGCGCAACATGCTCAACGACAGGGATGAGGACGGTGAATACAGGATTCCCTTCCTGATCGTCGCCGATGCTTTTCAGTCGGAAATGACCGCCTTTGCGGACCTGATATTACCGGATACCAGTTACCTGGAACGTCACGACTGCATGTCCATGCTGGACCGCCCGATTTCGGAATACGACGGCCCGGTCGATTCTGTGCGTCTTCCCGTGGTAGCGCCCAAAGGTGACTGCAAACCGTTTCAGGAAGTCATCATCGAACTCGGTTCACGCCTGAAATTACCCGCTTTCACCAAGCCGGACGGTGGCCGTAAATTCCGCGACTACCCGGACTTTGTGATCAACTACGAGACCACACCGGGATCCGGTATCGGTTTCCTGGCCGGCTGGCGCGGCAAGGGCGGCGAAAAATTCATGCGCGGCGAACCCAACCCCAAACAATGGGAAATGTACGAGCAGAATAACTGCGTATTCCAGTACGAGTTGCCCAAGTCCTACCAGTACATGCGCAACTGGAATCAGGGTTATCTGGAATGGGCCAAACGCCACAGCCTGACGCGCTATGCCGAACCGATCAACATCCACATCTATTCCGAGATACTGCAGAAGTTCCGCCTCGCCGCGCAAGGCAAGTCGGACGGCAAACAGCCGCCCGATCGCCTGCGCAAACGGGTGGAAACTCACTTTGATCCGCTGCCGTTCTATTCCCAGCCGCTGGAAGCAGAGTCCTCTGATCTGCACAAATACCCGTTGAATGCGATCACCCAGCGCCCCATGGCCATGTATCACTCCTGGGATTCACAGAACGCCTGGTTGCGGCAGATTCACCCCTACAACTTCCTCTACGTCAATTCGAAAACCGCCGCTGGCGCCGGTATCGAAGATGGCGGCTGGATGTGGGTGGAATCGATGCACGGCAAAGTGCGCTGCCTGTGCCGTTATTCCGAAACCGTTGAACCCGGAACCGTGTGGACCTGGAATGCCATAGGCAAGGCCGCCGGTGCCTGGGGTCTGGACGGCGACGCTGACGAGTCGCAGCGGGGCTTCCTGCTCAATCATATCATCAGCGAGGAACTGCCACCCGGTGAAGCCGGTGAGCATTTATCCAACTCGGATCCGGTTACCGGCCAGGCCGGCTGGTACGATGTGCACGTACGGATCTACCCGGCCGACAGCAGCGAAGCGGCCACCACCTCGCCACGCTTCAACGCCCTGCACCCCCTGCCCGGACAGTCACAGGAAAAGAAACGGGGCCGCTGGTTGACCTATTTCGCGGGCAAAAAGAAGGCATAAGAAGCATGAGACAGCTAGCCCTGGTCATCGATCTGAACGTCTGCGTGGGTTGCCACGCCTGTGTCACCAGCTGTAAAGAGTGGAATACGTCCGGAACAGCGGGTTACCTGGCCGATATGAACCCATACGGCAAGGGCCCGAGCGGTACCTTTTTCAACCGTGTACAGACGTTTGAAGTCGGTGAATTTCCGAATGCTGAAACAGTGCACTTTCCCAAGAGCTGCCTGCATTGTGAAGACCCGCCCTGTGTCCCGGTGTGCCCTACCGGCGCCAGTTACAAACGCGAACAGGACGGTATCGTGCTGGTCGACTACGACAAATGCATCGGCTGCAAATACTGTTCATGGGCCTGCCCTTACGGCGTCCGTGAACTGGATGAGCACCAGAAGGTCATGAAGAAATGCACCCTGTGTGTGGACCGGATTTACGATGACAGCCTGCCGGAAAACGAACGCAGGCCGGCCTGCGTCATGGCCTGCCCGACCAGTGCGCGACTGTTTGGCGACGTCAACGACCCGGACTCCGAAGCGGCAATTGCCATCCGGGAACGCGGCGGCTATCAGTTGATGCCGGAATGGGGTACCCGGCCGGCCAACCACTACCTGCCGCGCCGCAAGACCCGTATCACCATCCACGAAGATGAACTCATCCGCGTTGATAACCCGCTCAAGAAAGAGCGCCAGCTGCCTATGCCGGACAGCGATGAACCGACGCTGGACGACGTCACATCGTGGTAAACAGGTAAAGTTTAATGTCGCCGGTCACTGTTACTGCCGAAGGTGGAACCTCCAAGGTTCGCGTAACGCACCCTACGCCGCAGTGGCCGACGGCACCCTTTTTCGGAGATAAACGATGCATCCAGCATTCTCGGTCATTTTTCTCACAACGCTGATCGGTGTCGGCCAGGGATTGTTTCTGGCTTTATATACCGGCCAGTTGTACTCCGTCATCAAAGTCCTCCCGGTTCAGGAATCTGCAACATTTTATGGGCTGGGCAGTATGATTTCGCTGGTTTTTCTAGTCGCCGGTCTGTTTGCATCGCTGTTTCATCTGGGCCGCCCGGAACGGGCCTGGCGATCGGCCGCGCGCTGGCGCACCTCCTGGCTGTCACGTGAAGTCGTGGTATTACCGGCCTTTATCGGTATGACGGCACTGTATGGCCTGATTCATTTCCTGGATTTGAACCCGGTACTGTTCACCTTCCGGGAAACCTTTGCTATCGATCTGTCTCTGCTGGTCGGTGCGCTAAACACTGCCCTGGCACTTACCCTGTTCCTTTGTACCGCCATGATCTACGCCTGCATCAAGTTCCTGCAGGAGTGGGCCAGCCCTTTGACGGTGGTGAATTACACACTGCTGGGCTCCACATCCGGATTCACCCTGGCGACCGCCTTTGCCGCCTACCAGGGTTCAGGCCTCACACAGTTCTATGCCGGCTGGGCGATCATTCTTACCCTCGCGGCCCTGCTGACTCGGGCTTCCAGCCTGATCCGCAACGCGCGTATCAAACACAAATCAACGACCGGAACCGCCGTTGGCATCCGTCACGCCAGGATTGCACAGAAATCGCAGGGCTTCATGACCGGCTCCTTTAATACCCGGGAATTTTTCCACGGCGCACCGCAGGTCATCTTCAAGGCTATCAAGTGGTTGTTTCTGCTCAGTGTATTCCCACTCCCGGTGGTCTTGCTGTCACTGGGCCTCAGTGCAAACGTAGCGAGTGTTTTTGTCATCGCCTTTGCTGTGCAGTACGCGGGGCTGCTTGCCGAGCGCTGGTTTTTCTTTGCCGATGCCAACCATCCACAGAACCTTTACTACCAAACGGTTTAACGGTGTTAATTGGCATTAATTGGGGTCGGAGAGGGTTTTTTAGAAAAAAACCCTCTCTGACCCCAATTAATGTGCCTACCAACCGTTGTATTGTCAGCACCAATAACCTGAACTATGCTGAACTGATGAAACAGCTCATTGATCCTTTTGGCAGAGCTATCGAATATGTCCGTTTATCGGTCACGGATCGCTGTGACCTGCGCTGCAGCTACTGCCTGCCGAAAGGCTTCAAGGATT
>JBDNAP010000370.1:0-16593 GCA_039768325.1 Thiogranum sp. | reverse complement strand
GGCCTGTCATAGCTCTCCAGCGCCGTCCAGCTCCCCCCCCCCTGCAGGCAGCGCAAACCAGCTGCAGGCGCCTGCGCACAGGCCTGCGCATCACTGATCGCAGATGACTGCAAGCCCCATACGCCATAGAGTGCCGACCAGGCTCGGGCTGCCGCATCAGGACCTGCCTGCGCAAGTGCTGCTGCCAGCGGTAACACCGGGCTATCAGCTACAGGTGGAATCGCCACCTCAGCTGCTGGCGGAAACGCTGACTCCTGTCGTGGACCGGTTATCGGCAGGCCGGCCACTGGCGCCGCCAGCGGTTCACCCTCTGCCGGCTTATCGATGGGCTCCATGGCAAGCTGGGAGGACTGTGGTGGCTCGCCAAAAGGGAAAAGCAAATAGACGAGTACCAATGCCATGACAACCGCAGCACTCGCAGCCAGCCAGGGCCAGATTGCCTGCTTCGGGGCGTCCAATCCTTCCTCGGGAAGCACTTCCATGGCAGCTCTGTGAACAATCGCTATGTCAACCTTACGCTTACCTTCTACAAAGGTGCCCAGCATCGCCCGGTCGCAAAGGACATTGATCAGTCTGGGGACACCGGAAGATAATCTGTGCACCAGATCGACCGCATTTTCATTGAAAAAGGGCTCTCGGGCACCGCATACCTGTAATCGATGACGAATGTAGGCAGCTGTCTCAGCCCTGCTAATGGGCTCGAGGTGAAAGCGGGCGTTGATACGCTGGGACAGCTGACGAAGATCCTCGCGTGCCAGAAGTTCTCTCAATTCCGGTTGTCCGATGAGGATAATCTGCAGCAGCTTTTCGCGAGTGGTTTCCAGGTTGGTCAGCAAGCGGACCTGTTCCAGCGCTTCCGCACTGAGATTCTGCGCCTCGTCTATCAGCAGTATGGCACGCCGTCCTTTGGCATGAGTATCCAACAGGTAGGCGTTCAGAACATCGATCAACAACTTGATGCTCGTTGAGTCTTTGTCGTACGGAATGCGCAGTTCATCGCATAGGCTGGCGAGCAATTCCAGCGCCGTGACCCTTGGATTGAGTATCAATGCAACATCGACATTATCGGGAAGCTGCTCCAGCAAGCAGCGGCATATGGTGGTTTTCCCGGTACCAACTTCACCGGTCAGCTGAACGAAACCGCCACCGTCCCCCACCCCGTATAGCAAATGTGCCAGCGCTTCGCGGTGCTGCTGGCTCATATACAGAAAGCGCGGATCAGGCGCTATTGAGAATGGCCGCTCTGTCAGTCCGAAGTATTTCTCGTACATAGTCTACCGTGCTGTCCAACCGGCTAAATGCTTATTATGCCTATTCTTTCGGCTGACGTCCTTAACACCGATGCTGGTGACCATGAAAATCGATTCACTGACAGAAGCCACCACCTGATTTACCGAACCCCCTCTTCTTGACAAGTATATAATAATATAGTTGAATTCTAGATCAGCTATCGAGCTACTGTCCGTGGATCAGCTTAATAAAGTAAAGCTTGAATTTTAGCAGGTTGCCGGACCAGGAAAGTGACGGAACATATTGATCCATTCGACACTTTCAGCACGTTTGGCCGGCTGGAAAATTTCAGCTTCTGAAATATCTATAGTTTGTGCAGGGGAGTCAGAATTAATGGAATACCGTTCACCCCAATACCAGGTAGAAAAAACAGAATATCTGGACCGCTCATGAATGCAAAAGTTGAAAAAAAGATTAACGGTCTATCCGTCAGTGCGAGCCCGATTTTTAAAGGTGGAGTATTACCGGCCTACTGGACCTGTTCGATTAATGACCACATGATTCCCAAAATCTTCAAATCCGCGAAGGAAGTTTTCCGCTTTGTCAAAAACTTCAAGCGGTACTGAGCTGATCAAAATGCATCGATAAGCGCTTGTCGCAATACATTCAAACGGCCATGAAAAAAATGGCCAGCCCCTTCAATCAAGACAAACCGCGGCTGATGTTCCAGCGATTCCAACCAGTTTTTTACCTTCGCAGCCGGAACAATATCGTCGTTCTCACCCTGTATCAGTAACCAGTCAAGCCCGGGCAGCTGTAACGACTCGGCCGGAAAATAATTAACCGCTGGAGCAACGGTTACCAGTCTGCTCGGCTCCAGGCGCTGCGCACCAGTCAGTGCAATGAATCCGCCGAAGGAAAATCCCGCCAGCCAGAGCGGCAGACCCTGCCAACGCTCTCCCGCCCACCCGGAAACCGCGACCAGATCCTCCAGCTCCCCCCGACCTTCATCGTATTCGCCCTCGCTGTCGCCGACACCGCGAAAATTAAACCGTACACTGACTGCACCCATGTCGTTGAAGGTTTTTGCCAGCTGATGAACAACCTTATTTGTCAGAGTTCCACCGTGCTGCGGGTGCGGATGACAGATCACCGCAACTGCAACAGGTTCAGCTGCAGTCTTTTCTTCCAACACCTGCAGAGCACCTGCAGGGCCAGCGATGGATTGATTCTTCACAATGGAGACCAACAGCGGGAGCCGGGTGGAGTATTTGCAGCCCTTGTGCAGTACCGAGGTCTGTACGGGTTAAACGACGTACTCTTTCCAGACCCTCTGCCGCATGGACGCGGCCGTGGAGCGTACAGGAATGTGTTCACAAGGTGAATCGCCGCCAGGCGAGAGAGGGTGCCCTGGGGTACAAGGTGAGTGCGGTTAGGCAAGACAAGGTGAATTGCCGTCAGGCAAGAGAAGGTCCCCTGGGGGAGAAGGTCCCCTGGGGGAGAAAATCCCCTGGGGGGAGAAGGTACCCTGGGGGAGAAGGTACCCTGGGGGAGAAGGTCCCCCAGGGGAGGGGGTGCCCTGGTGTAAGGCGTATCTCGAAAGAGCATGCCGGCTAACATCCGCACTCATCACGTGGCGCATGGGTGGAATAATCGAACTAAAACAATTTTTTTGGTCTATCCCTCGAGCGGCGTTGCCGCTGGCGTCTGACGCCGGGTGAGTGCGGGGTGAGATCCAGCCGATACCAGCCGTCCAGATCAACCGTCTGCCTTCTGCCATTGATACATTCCAGCAAGATGCGGCTCGGTCGCCGCCCTTCGTGCAAAACCACGCGAACCTGCTGCAACTGGCCAACGATATCATTGTACCAGTAACCGGGCATGGGATGATGTAACTGCATTGTGTTTCTCGGAAGTTTTTTGTCCGTTAAATTCATGGAATCTCCACCACTCACCTGCTAATGAGTCTGAAAGTTAGGGCCTGTTATCCGCACTTGGACTCCCCACAGTTGAGGCAGGTCAGGCAGCCATCCATCTGGATCGCCGCCATGGTATGACACTTGATACACAACTGGGCACCCTCAGGAAAATCGCCGGATTCCGCCGGTGTCGCGCTTTCCGTCGCACTTTCATACTGTGCGCGTTTTTCTGCAACCAGTTTCTTCTGGTGCTCGTCGAGGCCGTCATCCTTCAGCATGCCGATCATGCGCAGGTGACATTCGATGGCATCACCGATTTCCGCCACCAGGGACGGCATGTATTTACCCCCTTTCTTGAAATAGCCGCCACGCGGATCAAACACCGAACGCAGCTCTTCGACCAGGAAAGTGACGTCCCCACCTTTACGGAACACCGCCGACACAATCCGCGTCAGCGCTACAATCCACTGGAAGTGGTCCATGTTTTTTGAATTGATAAAGATCTCGAACGGACGCCGCAACTCGTGCTTTGTACCCACGTTCAGAACCACATCGTTAATGGTGATATACAAGGCGTGCTCTGAAAGCGGTGTTTTGACCTTGTAGGTCGAACCCAGCAGCATTTCAGGCCGCTGCAGTTTTTCATGCAGATGGACAATCTTGTCTTCTTCTTTTATCTCCGCCGTTACGCACTCTTCAGTCTGTGCCGCTTGCTGCTCCTTTACTACTTCGTAATCCACAATTTTCTGTTCAATTTTCTTCGCCATGTCGAACTCCTGTAATTTCTCGCTTTAGCCAATCAGAACTTCCCGTAATAGCCTTCTTTCAAGGCATCGTACAGATTAGCCGCAGAATGGGTTTCTCCATCGTATTCGATTTCTTCGTTGCCTTTTAACTGCACAACGCTGCCGTCCTCCAGAGTGAACTGATAGGTAGTGTTCTCGAGGTCTTTCTCTTTAACCAACACGCCCTGAAAGGCTTCCGGGTTGAAACGGAATGTTGTGCAACCTTTCAGGCCCTGCTGATAGGCATAACTGTAAATATCCTTGAAGTCGTCAAACGGATAGTCAGTCGGCACATTTGCAGTCTTGGAAATAGACGAATCCACCCATTTCTGCGCCGCTGCCTGTATATCCACGTGCTCACTTGGAGTGATATCGTCCGCCGAAACGAAATAATCCGGTAGCCGATTGCTTTCCTCTTCAGCCTGCGGAACTGCTTCGGGATTTACCATGGCTCGATAGGCCAGCATTTCGAAAGAATACACATCGACCTTTTCCTTGGTCTTGCGGCCTTCCCGTATCACGTTGCGGAAATAGTGGTGTGCGAAACTGGGCTCAATTCCGTTACTCGCATTGTTGGCCAATGACAGAGAGATAGTGCCTGTTGGGGCGATTGATGAATGGTGAGTAAAACGCGCCCCCGTTTCTGCCAGATGATCGATCAGTTCCGGCGCCACTTCGGCAATTTTCTGCATATAGCGGCTGTACCTGGCGTGCAGCACCTTACCCTTGACCTTGTCACCCAGCCGAATTCCGTCCAGCTTCATCTCCGGGCGTTTGCGCAACATTTCTGCAGTCACTTCGAACTCTTCTTCAAGCAGCGGTGCCGGACCTTTTTCACCGGCAAGATCCAGAGCAACCCGCCAACCGGTCAACGCCAGCTCACAACTGACTTTTTCCGCAAACTCCACTGAATTGGTGGAACCGTATTTCATACGCAACATGGTCAAGGTTGAACCCAGCCCCAGAAAACCCATGCCGTGACGGCGCTTGCTGAGGATTTCTTCACGCTGTTTTTCCAGTGGCAGACCGTTGATCTCCACCACGTTGTCCAGCATACGGGTAAAGATCGCCACAACTTTGCGGAACTCCTGCCAGTCAAAATGGGCGTCTTCGGTAAAAGGGTTACGTACAAACCTGGTCAGGTTGACGGAACCCAGCAGACAGGAACCATAAGGTGGCAGTGGCTGTTCGCCACAGGGATTGGTGGCGCGCACGTTCTCCGCGAACCAGTTATTGTTCATCTCGTTGACTTTGTCGATGAGAATGAAACCCGGCTCGGCAAAATCATAGGTTGACGCCATGATCATGTCCCACAAATGACGCGCCTTGATAGTTTTGTATACCTTGCAGGCTGTCAGACCGGTTTCGTTAGTCAGGTAAGCACTCTTGTCCGGCCAGTCACGCCAGACAACCTGACTCGTATCATAGAGATCAATACCCTGTTCCTCGACCTCCTGCTCGCTCACTGGAAACGCCAGCCTCCACTCGCCGTCCCGGTTCACGGCATCCATGAATTCCTGGGTGATCAGCAGTGACAGGTTGAACTGACGCAGGCGACCATCTTCACGTTTGGCACGAATGAAGTCCATGACATCCGGGTGGCCGACATCAAACGTCGCCATCTGCGCACCGCGACGACCACCGGCTGAAGACACGGTGAAACACATCTTGTCGTAGATATCCATGAAAGACAGTGGCCCGGAAGTGTAGGCGCCCGCCCCGCACACATAGGCCCCCTTGGGACGTAATGTCGAAAACTCATAACCGATACCGCAACCGGATTTCAGCGTCAGTCCGGCTTCATGCACACGCTCCAGAATATTGTCCATGGAATCGTGGATAGTGCCGGACACGGTGCAGTTAATCGTTGACGTCGCGGGCTTGTGCTCCTGCGCCCCGGCATTGGAGGTGATACGCCCGGCAGGAATGGCGCCGTGACGAAGCGCCCACAAAAACTGCTCATTCCAGTGCGTCTGCTTCTCGGTGCCCGTTTCCACATCCGCCAGCGCCCGCGCGATACGCTTATAGGTATCATCAATGGATTCATCGACGGCGGCACCATCCTTGCGCTTCAGACGGTATTTTTTGTCCCAGATATCCATAGATGCGTCCTGCAGTGGGATATCGGCTACTCCTCTCGAAACAGACTTCAGCTGAACTGATTTCATTGCGATTCCTGACTCCTTGTAATGGGTTTTACCGCAGTTGTTGCCGTTTCCAGGTCCGACCCCCGACATATCGATATTATTTTCGACACAACCACAAGATGTTGTATAGACGAATGGTAAGATTAGGCGCCGACCGCGTACCTGTCAAGCCAAAATCAAAAAATTATTAATATTTATTTTATTCTTATATGTCATATAGTTATGAATTTTCACCTGACAGCCGGTGGAACAGGAACCGGGCTGATAGCGAGGCATGCCTCTAGAACAGAAAAACACTATATATTGTGGTACTGATATACGACGACTTATTGCCGGATTATCGCCAAACACGCGAAAAAGACGTGAAAGCGCTCATGTCGTCAGACGCCGATAGATGTCCGACACTTTAAGGGGCAGCTTGCGCACTTCATCAATCACCGCATAGTTAGCTGCACCATACATATGTGGCAGGTAGTCGCGCGCCTCGTTGTCGATGGTAATGCAAAAGGGGTGAATGCCGCTGCGTTTGGTTTCGATCAGGGCCATACGGGTATCTTCGATGCCGTAGGCGCCGCGGTAGGTGTCGTAATCATCGGGCTTACCATCAGACAGGGTGATGAGCAACTTGGTACGCGCTTCGACCTGGTTGAGCAGATAGCTCAGGTGCCTGATCGTGACACCCATGCGCGTATAATCCTTTGGTCGTATGCCGCTGATACGCGCCTTGACATCATTATCATAGGCATCGTCAAAACCCTTGACCCGGTAAACTTCGCAGCGCTTGCGCGTCATCCCGGAAAAACCGTAAATCGCATAGCGATCACCGAGCGTTTCCAGCGCTTCGCACAATAAAGCCAGCGCTTCGCGTTCCGCATCGTTGATCCAGCCCTTGGTGGAACCGCTCATGTCGACCATAAACATCACGGCGATATTGCGTTCCAGTTTATGCAGTTTGACAAACAGGCGATCTGTCATTTCCTCGCCGTGCTGTGTATCCGCCACGGCTTCAACCAGCGCATCGATATCGACGTCATCGCCATAAGGCTGTTTCTTTAACAGCTTGTCCTCGCCACGCAGGGCTTCAAAAGTGCGCCGCAGATCCATAGCCAGACCACGGTACTTGTGCAATGTGCTGGCAATGAAATGATCGTGCATCGGGTGCACATCCATTTCGCGCAACACCGCCCAGTTCTTGCGGTAGTTCTGGCGCTCATAGTCCCACTCGTTATACAGAAAGGCACCTTCCTCGTGATAAGTACCCTTCCACACATCGTCGGCCTTGCGTTCGCCGAGTTCCCCGGCAAAATAGGCCCCGTCACCCGCCGCAGACAGATAATCTTCGGGTACGTCACCCAGATCCTGCAGAATGGACGCCATGGTACTCTTGACATTTTCCGGTACCGGCAGCGGCCTGCCATCCAGCTCGATTTCATAGGTAAAACCGTCCGCCGCTTCTTCCGCCTCGACTTTGCGCAGGCCGAATGCCGACTTCTTATCACCGTTTGCGGCAGCTGTGTCTTCCTCCTGTGTCTCCTCCTCGTGCCGTTCCGCTTGCCCACGCTTTAAATCGTTGTGCATTTTCAACAAGCCGATACGAAAAGCCTTTTTGTCGGCCTCGATACGCGCCTTGCGCAAGCGGCTGACCTCGTCCGGACGAAGTACACCCTGGTACAGGGGCGGGACAGGCAGGGCGCGGTCAATGGTTGTTTCCATGAGACTGAGGCTGTCACGGACTGTCGCCCGAGCGCGCGCTAGTTGCTGCGCTGCCTGTTGCCAGACTGCATCCATTGATTCATCCGTGACCCGCCTAAATTCCTGCATATAACGGTAAACACCGGGCAACATCTGCCCGATACGCGCATCCAGGCGCAAGGTCTCCAGGGCGTGGAAATACTTCAACGCCAACGCGTAGTCCGGATAAACGCGCAATGCCTCAGCGATATCGACGCGCCAGGTTCCGTACCAGGTCTGCGCCCACTGGTGCACCGCCATCGCTTTATATAACTGAAAGTTTCTATCGCGCTGCCTGAATCGGCTGATGGCAGCGGGTAGAAACAGGGATTCGCTGTCGGTAAAGACCTCTTCGCCGGCTGACACCTTGAGGCGGCGGCCGTTGAGCCCATGTACAAAAGCTTCCAGTATGTTGACAACCTCATCAAGTGCCAGCCCGGTAGTCCGCTCCCTGTACGCACGGGAGAAATTGTCAACGTCTTTGAAGGCCGCGACGGCCGGATGCAGGCCTTTGGTGTCATAGATATCCATGCAGTGCAGCAGCCAGGCTTCCACACCCGCTTCATCCATGAGACGTAGCGCGCCACAGACATGAGACACAAAGTTGAACGCCATTCCGGAACTGGTACGCGCCACCATGCCTGCACAGCGCAAAACGAAATCCTGCTGTTCGCGTGAATAGTCAGCCAGTGCACGTGCGGGCTCTTCCGCGGCACCCAGGGAGACCATATGTGTATCGAGACGTTCTTCGAGCTGTGCCGCTGTCAATGGCACGCCACCAGTTTGCAGAAACTCGGTTTCGTCATACCAGCGCACCGCGACACCGGCCGGCAATACCCGACCATCTGCTGTCACCACCCCCAGATTCAGAGGCTCTATGGTGCACCCGGGCAGGACCTCGTGCAGCAACTGGCCGAGGCTCTCGGCTTTCCAGGTGATGGCCCCGCCATCGGTCGATAACCAGATCCCCAGGCAATTGTCGGTCACCAGTCTGGGCAGGTATTTCACCAGTCGGGACAGGTCCACTTCACGATCCCAAAGCTGCCCTTTCGGGCCGTGCCCGAGATCCGGGGCCGGCAATACCACCACATCGAAGCGCTGCTCACGGCGCAGCAGCGCTTCGACAAAATCCATGACATTATCCTGAACGTACTCGACGTTTTGCCCGCCGACCTGCAGGCGTGCAAGCTCCAGCATGTCGCTGTCGGCCTCGACGTGCAGCACGGTAGCGCCGGCCGCCAATGCCTGGGCTGTCACATAGCCGTTGCCGGCGAAAAGATTCAGGACGTTTACTTCTTTGAGGTCATAACAACCTTCGATGCGTTGGCGGATCCAGTCACCACACAGGATATCCCGCCCGCGCAAACCAACACGGCCCCGGGATTCAAGGTGACAGACCACGCTCGCCTCACCCAGCTGAACCATCCACTGCCTGTCGAGTCCGCTACGGGTCGGTTGCCAGTGGCCGTGTTTTCCGACTTCGTCGACATAGATCCAGTCGGCCTGCCACGACTCCTTGGCGGGCTCGCTGACAGCGTGCCGATCCAGCGTCTCGATGACATACGAGCCCCAGCGTTCCAGCTTGCGGCCATGACCGAAGTCAATCAGTTGGTAGTCACCGAGAGGGGTTTCCACCCGGGCCTCCCGGGTGGCGGATTCGGGAATACTCGGCAGCTGGACCATTAGGGCCTGTTAACAGAATGGAAACACCAGCGACGGCGGCCATTTTTCTGCAGGACAAGGCGCCGCGAGCACCGTGCACCTGCCGTACATACGCGAGCGGCAACGCAGGCCTGCGGAAAAATTCCCCCGTCCCTTCGGGTTGCGCCCCAAAGTCGGCCAGCCGGCGTTACTCGTCGTTCATTTAGAGTCATTAAACTTCTCTCCGCATGCCTCGCCTAAAGCGCCTGCTGTTGGTGCCTGGCCGGCTTTGGGGCAGAAACGCTGGCGTTTCCATCCTGTTAACAGCCCCTAAAACACAGAGGCGCTCAATTCATTGACTGCGATAAGCATTTCCTCATCGTCAGTGAGCGCCTGAGCAATACTGGCCCGGCACGCCACAACCGGCTGAACACCACTTTTTACCAGTTTTGCGGCGTGTACCAGCAAACGGGTGCTGGCACCCTCCTCCAGGCCGCTGCCTTTGAGATTGCGGGTCATGTGCGCAAATTTCACCAGTTGCCCGGCCAGTTCAGCCTCGATAGCGCCTTCATTGGCAACGATTTTCGCTTCCAGTTCGGCGCTGGGATAGTCAAACTCCAGCGCCACGAAACGTTGCCGCGTACTCTGCTTCAAATCCTTCAGCACGCTCTGGTAGCCCGGATTGTAGGAAATAGCCATGCAGAAATCAGAACCGGCTTCCAGTAATTCGCCGAGCTTTTCCATGGGCAACACCCGCCGGTCGTCGGCCAGCGGGTGGATTACCACCGTGGTATCCTTGCGTGCCTCGACAATCTCATCCAGGTAACAGATACCACCCGAACGTACTGCCCTGGCCAGAGGCCCATCCACCCACACGGTTTCTCCGCCACTGATCAGGAAACGCCCCACCAGATCAGATGCCGTCAGGTCGTCGTGGCAGGAGACCGTAATCAACGGCCGCTGCAGACGCCACGCCATGTGCTCCATGAAGCGGGTCTTGCCGCAGCCCGTTGGTCCTTTTAAAAGCACCGGCAACTGATTCTGATAAGCGGCCTCAAAGACCTCGATTTCGTTGCCCACCGGCTCGTAGTAGGGCTCTTCAGTTATAAAATATTCTTCTGGTTTGAGGACTTGCGCTGTCATTACCATCTTCCTGTCTGGTCTTGCACAAAGGTACCCTGTCTCCGCGCCGCCAGCAACAAAGCCCACAGATACAGGGTGTTATATATGCGTTCTATTTTGTTATCGAAAGATTCGATGCTCTTTATATATACATCCTATAGCGCCGCCATGGGGGGAGGAGTATCGTTGGCTCCCTGATTTTTCGCCCCGGCCCGGTTCCCGATCGGCTCTGGTTTTTCAGTCACAGTGACCCTGCGGAGGAGTATCCATGTCAGAGGTTATCGCAACCAACCAGTCCATACTGGTGGTAGGTGGCGGCATTAGTGGTATGACAGCCGCCCTGGAAGCCGCCGAATGCGGCAAGCAGGTGATTTTGGTGGAAAAAAATCCATCAATCGGCGGCCGCGTAAGCCAGTTATACAAGTATTTTCCCAAGCTCTGCCATCCCAAATGCGGGCTGGAAATCAACCTCCGTCGCATCAAGGGCAACCGTAACCTGCACGTCATGGCCATGACGGAAGTCAGCAATATTGACGGCGAAGCCGGCAACTACAGCGTGACGCTGAAAACCAGCCCGCGTTACGTCAATGCGAACTGCACCAGCTGCGGCGCCTGCGGCGACGCCGTCGAAACTGAGTTTGACGACGAATACAACTACGGGCTGAGCAAGCGCAAAGCTGCCTACCGCCCGTTCAACCAGGCTTACCCGGAGCGCTTTGTATTGGATTCGCGCATTATCGGCACGGCCGACGCGGACGCCGCGAAGGCAGCCTGCAAATACGACGCCATCGACTTGGATATGCAGGAAGAAGAAACCACCATCACCGTTGGCGCTGTCATCTGGGCCACCGGCTGGAAACCTTATGATGCAGCCAGGATTCAGCCCTACGGCTATGACCGCTTCGCCAACGTCATAACCAGTGTCGAATTCGAGCGTATGCTCGATCCGCACGGTCCGACCGGCGGCAAGATACTGCGGCCCGGCGACGGCAAGGAAGCCAAAGACGTGGCCTTTATCCAATGCGCCGGTTCGCGTGACCTGAATCACCTCAAGCACTGTTCACGCATTTGCTGCATGGCCAGCCTGAAACAGACCACCTACCTGCGCGAACAGTACGGCGACGACGCCAAGGGCACGGTGTACTACATCGACATCCGCGCCATCGACCGTATCGATGACTTCTACCAGTCGGTGCAGGAGGATGCCAATATCACCTTCACAAAATCAAAGGTCGCGTCCATTACCGAAGACAAGGATACCGGCAACCCGGTGCTGCACGGGGTGGATACCGAGGGTTACCATCGTTACGCCAATCCGCACGAGCTGGTGGTGCTGGCGGTCGGCATGGAGCCCAGCGTTCCGGCCGATGGATTCCCCATGGAAGTCGTCCTGAACGAGGAAGGTTTCGTGGAAATGGATGAAGCCAACGGCGCGTTTTTTGCCGCCGGCTGCTCGTCGGATGCGCTGGACGTTAATCGTGCGGTGCAGAGCGCAACCGCCAGCGCATTGCGCGCCATCCAGGTTGTCAACAAAGTTGCCGGTGCGGAGGGTTAGACCGTGTCAGATATGAAAATCGGAGCCTATGTGTGTAAGGGTTGCGGCCTGGGCGAGCGCCTGGACTGTGACGAACTGGCCACTATCGCCCAGCGCGACGGCAAGGCCCAGGTCGTGCAACAGCATGACTTCCTGTGCTCGCAAAACGGCATAAAGATGATCCAGAGTGACATCGACAATGAAGGCGTGAACCGCGTCGTGATTGCCGCCTGCTCTCGTCGTGCCAAAACCGAAGCCTTTAATTTTGAAAACGTCACCATTTCCCGCGCCAATCTGCGCGAGGGGGTCATCTGGATCCGCCCGGACGAAGACGACTTGCGCGAAACCACCCAGGAGATGGCCGCGGACTACGTCCGTATGGGTTGTGCCGAAGCCAAGTTCTCAATCCCGCCTGCCTCGGAGCAGGAAAAGGGTAGCAACGGCACTATCCTGGTAGTGGGTGGTGGTATTACCGGCATGACCGCCGCCATCGAAGCGGCAAAAACCGGTTACCCGGTCACGCTCGTCGAAAAATCGGCTGAACTGGGCGGTGCCGTGGGCAAAATGTGGAAAGACATACCTTCCCATACCCCCTATACCGACCCGGTCGACACCAGTGTTGCAGCGATGGTTGCAGACATTGAAGGCAACGCTGAAATCACCGTGCATCTGAACTCGACAATCACCAAGACCTCCGGGGCACCCGGGCGTTTTTCGGTCGATATCAGCACGGAATCAGGCAGCACCTCGACTGAAAACTTCGGCGCCATTATCCAGGCCTCCGGTGCGACACCTTACGATGCCAACCAGCTGCCCGAACTGGGCTACGGCAAAAGCAAGGACGTCATCGACCGTACCGAGATGGAACAACTCGCTGTTGCAGCCAATGGCGGACCTATCAAACGTCCTTCCGACGGCAAGGAAGTGAAAAAAGTCACTTTCGTGCAGTGTGCCGGCCAGCGCAGCAAGAAGGAAGGCCACCTGGACTATTGTTCCGGTGACTGTTGCCTGACTTCCATCAAGCAGGCCATGTACTTCAAGGATCAGAACCCGGAGATCGAAACCGAGATTCTGTACAGCGATCTGCGCACCCCGGGCGCCCCCGGCGAAGACTTCTACCGCAGCGGCCAGGACAAGATGGTCACCTTCCGCAAGGGCACGGTCAGCGAAGTCGTCTCCGGTGGCAACGGTCCTCTGGTCAAGTTCAAGGACCTGATCCTGGACCAGGAACTGGAAGAGGAAACCGACCTGGTGGTACTGGCCACCGGCATGGTTGCCAATTCCGGTGTCGATATCGATGAAACCCCGCAGAACGAACCCGGTGAGTGGGAAGTCAGCGTGGACTCCATCCTCAACCTGAACTACCGCCAGGGCAAGGACCTGCCACATCTGAAATACGGCTTCAACGACTCGCATTTCATCTGCTTCCCCTACGAAACACGCCGCACCGGCATCTACACCTGCGGCCCGGTACGCCGGCCGATGGATACCCAGCAGGCAATCGAAGACGCCACCGGCGCCACGCTGAAAGCCATTCAGGCGCTGGAGAACGCCAAAATCGGCCGTGCGGCTCATCCGCGCTCGGGCGACCTGTCCTATCCGATCTTCCGCAAGGAAGGCTGCACCCAGTGTAAACGCTGCACGGTGGAATGCCCGTTCGGTGCCATCGACGAAGACGAAAAGCGCTTCCCGGTGTTCAACGAAAGCCGTTGCCGCCGCTGTGGCACCTGCATGGGCGCCTGCCCGGTCCGCGTCATTTCCTTCGAGAACTACTCAGTCGATTCGGTCGGTCAGCAGTTGAAGAACGTCGATATGCCGGACGAATTCGACGAGAAACCGCGCATCCTGGTGTTGGCCTGTGAGAACGATGCCTACCCGGCCCTCGATATGGCCGCCCAGCAGGGTAACAACAGCTACAGCCAGTGGGCGCGCGTGATTCCGGTACGCTGCCTGGGTTCTGTCAATACCATCTGGGTGACCGACGCCCTGAACTCGGGGTACGACGGCATCATCCTGATGGGTTGCCAGAAAGGTGAGAATTACCAGTGCCACTTCGTCAAGGGTTCGGAAATGGCCAATATCCGTATGAGCAAGGTCGACGATACGTTGGAAACACTGAACCTCGAGAAAGAACGGGTTGAAACCTACGAGGTCGCCATTACCGATATAGAGCGCGCACCCAGGCTGATCAACGACATGGCCGAGGCCGTCGAAAAGATGGGCATGAGCCCCTTCAAGTTCTAGGAGCGAGTCATGAGCAACTACAATCAGGAAATGATCGATAAGTACCGAGGCAACTTCCTCAAGGAAGTCACAGACAACGTTGAAGAAGGCGACTGGGTGAAGATGTGCATGCAATGCGGCGTGTGCTCGGGCTCCTGCCCGCTGGGTCCGCACTGGGATCACCCGCCACAGGAAATCTTCATGATGATCCGCGCCAACCAACGCGAGCAGGTGCTGGAATCCAGCTCCATGTGGATGTGCACCTCCTGCTACAACTGCATCGCACGCTGTCCCCGCGGACTGCCAATCACCCATATCATGCACGGTCTGGCAACCTACTCGAAACGTCTGGGCCTGGCCCCGCAGCAGCAGCCGACCGCCAAATTCGCGCAACTGTTCTGGAACAACCTGACCCAAACCGGCCGCGTCAACGAGTTAAAACTCGGCCTGTCGCTGTACTTCATGAACGGCTTCGGCGAAGGCGTCAAGACCTCGCTGAAAATGAAGGACATCGGTCTCAACATGTTAAAAGCCAAGCGCATGAGCCCGATGGAATACTTCGGCGGCCACGGCTGTAAAGACGCAAAGGGCCTGCAGGCTATTTTGAAGAAAGCCGAAGAGCTTGAAAATTCCCGCATCAGCAAGAGCGGGAGCTGAGGAGAACTGACATGGCAAAGAAATCCTATTCCTTTTACCCCGGTTGTTCCTCGCAGAAAGCCGCGTCTTCGTCCAACTACCAGGTATCGGTCGATACCATGTGCAAGGAGCTGGACATCGAGCTGAACGAAATTCCCGACTGGAACTGCTGTTCGGCGTCCATCGGTTACGCCGGTGGCGGTGAGCTGCCACGCCTGGCACTGTCGGCACGCAACATGGCCCTGTCCGAACAGGCCCACGGTGACCAGGACATCGTCGCCACCTGTGCCGCCTGCTGGCTGGCGACCAAGGAAACCCAGGAACGCCTCAACGACGACAGCGGGCTGATGGCGGAAACCAACACCGCGCTGGCCGAGGCCGGCCTCAAGCTGAAAAACGACAAGAAAATCCGCCACATGGTGGAAGTCCTGATCGAAGACATCGGCTACGAGGAACTTGGCAAGCACGTCACGAAGCCGCTGGAAGGCCTGAAGATTGCCGGTTACGTCGGCTGTCAGACCAACCGCCCGTTCGGCATCGACGGCGAATCTTTCGAGAACCCGAAGTACCTCGATAAAATGATCGAAACGGTCGGTGCCGAAGCCTGCAACAGCTACGAAAAGAAAGTGTCCTGCTGTGGTGGTGCGCTGGCCTTCTCCGAGCCGGAAAAGAGCCAGGCCCTGATCAAGGACATCATTGAATCGGCCTATGACAACGGTGCCGACATGATCGTCACGCCCTGCCCGGTGTGCCAGATGAAC
The DNA here is from genome assembly GCA_039768325.1 of Thiogranum sp. Classification (GTDB taxonomy): domain Bacteria; phylum Pseudomonadota; class Gammaproteobacteria; order DSM-19610; family DSM-19610; genus Thiogranum. Next base: position 864 of record JBDNAP010000370.1, on the reverse strand, counting down.
ACCGAAGTGTACCAGGACCAGATCAACGCCAAGTACGGCACCAAGTTCAAGATGCCAGTGGTCTATTACAGCACACTGATGAGTGTCGCCTACGGCAAATCCGCCAAGGAAGCCGCTCTCGATGGGCAGATCATCCGCGCAAAACAGTTGGAAGATATTGCCGGTAAATAAAGTCTCGTTAAACGAGGACAGATTCGAAATCTGCCCCTCACACTGCTCCGAACGTAAAGCCCCTCTTTAAGGGGCTTTTTCTCTTGGGTTTTCGACGGATAACGCGGTTCAATAACAAACATGGTCGAGCTCTGGTGACGTCTTCTCAAGACTCGCAGCGCCCCAGGGCACCCTCTCCCCCAGGGGACCTTCTCTCACCTTACGGCGATTCACCTTGTCTTGCTACGCAATTCAGCTTATTGAATACATCCCTGTATGCCCGGCCGCGTCCCTGCAGCCCCCTGAATACAGCTTGTCTTGGCCAGCGGATTTTCCCCATGCTGACAGGACTATCCATTCAATCAGGGAAAACACCTTCTTATGCGCCTGATTATTTGAGCCGGGACCGCATGGCAGATGACTTTGACACGTTCGCAGGGAAAATATCCGTTATGATTCGGATATGGAACCCACCCTGAACGAACACCCCTATGCACGCCTGACACCGGACCTGATACTACGGGCTCTGGAATCGGCGGGATTTGTCTGCGATGGATGCCTGCTGGCACTGAACAGTTATGAAAACCGTGTCTACCAGATCGGTATAGAAGATGGCCCACCTGTGATTGCCAAATTTTACCGGCCGGGCCGCTGGTCGAAACAGGCAATCCTGGAAGAACACACCTTCTCGCAGGAACTGGCGGCACAGGAAAT
>JBDNAP010000369.1:0-8654 GCA_039768325.1 Thiogranum sp. | reverse complement strand
CGACAGGCCCGCCTGCAGTTTGTCAGCCCGTCGTGCTGCGAAATGTTTTCGCTTGGCGAGGACGAATTGCTGAACAGTGTATTCCATGAGCTGATACACGCCGGCGATCGTGAGCGGGTTGGACAAGAGTGGCGGAAACTGTTTTCAGAACCCTGGATGGCGCAGTTTGAACACCGGGCAATGACCGCTACCGGTGAACGCTGGCTGGGATGGGCGCTCAAGGCCTTGCGTGATGACTCCGGTGAGATCATCGAGATCGTCGGTGTGGGACGCGACGTCACTGACCGTCGCAAGGCTGAGGAACAGGCACGGCAGAACCTGCATACACTGGCGCACGCCGGACGTCTGCAATCGATGGGTGAAATGGCCTCCACCCTGGCGCACGAACTGAATCAGCCGCTCACGGCCATCCTGAGCTTTTCACAGGCCAGCCAGCGTGTCATAAGAAACCGCGACTATGATCAGGACGAGCTCGTGTTTGCACTGGAACGCATTGCTGTCAACGCAAAGCGTGCCGGTGACATTATCAGCCACATGCGCGGGTTCGTTCGTAAGGAAGAGCCCTGTACCGAGTTATCGGATATCAACCGGCTGATTGACGAAGCCATGGACCTGGTCAACTCGGAACTGCTGCAGCTCGGGATCGATGTCGTGTTTGACCTGCAGGAGTCCTTGCCGAACGTACCGGTTGACCCGGTTCAGATCCAGCAGGTCATCCTTAATCTGGTGCGTAACAGCATGGAGGCCATCGGGAAGCATGCCGGCAATGGGCGCCGCATTACGATCGCCACCCGCATGGACAGGCCCGGCGCCATCGAAGTCACCGTCACCGACACAGGACCCGGGCTTGATGCCGGAATCATGGAGAAGATTTTCAACACCTTTGTCACCACCAAGTCCGAAGGTATGGGGATTGGTCTGTCGATCTGCAAGTCGATCGTGGAGGCGCACGGCGGTGAGCTGATGAGTCGCCAACGACCCGGTGGTGGAGCAATATTCAGTTTTGTACTGTCAACGGGCAGTGTAGGAGGTGGACCATGAGCCAGGATCAGACAATCTTTGTCGTGGATGATGAGCCGGATGTGCGTGCTGCCCTTGGCATGCTGATCAAGTCGGTAGGTCTGAAACCGGAAATCTACGAAACACCGCAGGATTACCTGGACGCCTATGACCCGGAACGACCGGGTTGTCTGGTGCTTGATATGCGCATGCCGGGTATGAGCGGTCTCGATCTGCAGGCGAAGCTCGCGAGTATGGGGCTGCACCCGCCAATCATAATGATTTCCGGACACGGCGAGATCCCCAACGCCGTGCAGGCCGTGCAATCCGGTGCCATTGACTTTCTGCAAAAACCGGTCAGCGACCAGTTGTTACTGGACCGTATCCAGCAGGCCCTGCGCCTTGATACGGAGAATCGTAAGCATTACATTGAATGCCAGGAACTGGAAATGCGCTATACATCACTCACGCCGCGCGAGCGCGAGGTCCTGGAGGGTGTGATTGCCGGCAAGCTGAACAAGACTATCGCCGATGAACTCAAGGTAAGCACGCGTACGGTTGAAATTCATCGCGCCCATGTGATGGAAAAGATGCAGGCGGCATCACTGTCGGCGCTGGTACACATGTCGAACCGCATGCAGGAATGCAGGGCCTGAATTACTAAAAGGTATACGCACAGGAAAGACGCCATACATGTACCAAGGCCACGTCTGCCGCAGTTTTCTCCTGGTAACGTTCATCCTGTTTGTGTGCGGCTGCACACTCACCCCGGCGCCTGATCTGCAACGCCTGTATGAAACAGGTTCGCTGACGCGCGACAACACAGTCGAAGCCGGTGTGCTGGAAACCCCGGTCATCCTTGTGCACGGCGCGTTCGGAGCACGTCTGCGTGATCGTGACACAGGCAAGGAAATCTGGCCGGGCGGGGTCACCTCGTTGCTTTTCAATAGCTACGACGACATCGCACTGCCTATCGATGCCGAAACATTGCACCCTGCTGCTTCGAAACTTGAGGCGCACGCCATCACCGATCGCGCCGCCGGGCGCGATTTTTACGGCGCGATCATTCGCACGCTGGAAACCGCCGGTGGCTATGTGAAAGGTATACCGGGAGAGCCGGTTAAAGACGGGCGGCGACGATACTACATACTGGTGTACGACTGGCGCCAGGACAACGTACAGACCGTGCGGCGCCTCGACGAACTCATCGAGCGCATTCGTACAGACTACGCCGACCCCGGCCTCAAGGTCGACATCGTCGCACACAGCATGGGCGGGCTGGTCACCCGCTACTACCTGCGTTACGGTACCACCGACGTGCTGGATGGCAACGACTTCCCCATGAATGACCACGGCGCAACGCGCGTGCGCAAGGTGATCCTGCTGGGTACACCCAACCTGGGTTCGGTCAGTGGTCTCAATGAATTCATGCAGGGCTTCAAGGTCGGTCTGCGCCGCATCCCGACAGAGACCTTTGCTACCATGCCGAGCGCCTACCAGCTGTTCCCGCACCCGATTCGCAGCGCGCTGCTCAGCGCCAACGGCGACGTGCTCGAGCGTGATCTGTTCGACGTTGGCATCTGGCGCGCTTTTCAGTGGTCCGTCTTCGATCCGCAGGTGCGCGAACGCATTATCAGACGCTTCCCGGATCGGGAGCAGGGTGCTGCCTACCTCGCCCTGCTGGAACGCTATTTTGAGAAACACCTCGAACGCGCACGGCGCTTCGTCTGGTCACTGACCGTGCCGGTGGAATACAGCGCGGTCCGCCACGTGGTGTTCGGTGGTGACTGTGAACTGACCCCGGCGCGCCTCCTCGTCGAAGAGGTCGGGGGTGAATCGGTGTTGCGCCTGCACCCGCGCGACATCATTAAACGCCTGCCCGGTGTGAATTATGAAAAAATCATGCTGGAACCCGGCGACGGTCGTGTCACCAAGCCTTCATTGTTTGCACGCGAGGCGCTTGACCCCACCGTGCCGAGACACCGTTACAGCTACTTCCCTATGGACCACTCGATCCTGCTGTGCGAATCGCACGACAGCCTGACCGGTAACATCAGCTTCCAGAACAACCTGCTCAATATCCTGCTGACGCGGGATCGCCAGCTGGCGCCGAAGAGCATGCGTCCGTGAAGTATTTGCTCGAGCTTCTGTTGCTGTTTGTGCTTGTGCCTGTGTCAGCCATGATTTGACTAAATGCGAAAAACGTCCTTGCAGCCGCCGTAGTTGCGCAGGCGTACATCGAGACCGAGCACATCCGGCAGGCGGCGCCAGCGTTCGTGGAAGAACACCATCGGGCATTCGCGGCCATCCGGCAGCCGGTCGATCAGTGTGTCCCATTCCTGTACGGCGTCATACGGCGGGTAGTTCTTCTCCACCGTGCCATAGGTCGGTCCCCTGAGACGTTCGATCTCGATGAAGAAGAACTCGTCAGGGCTGATCCAGCCGGACACGGTCCTGTGCCAGGCTTCGATGCCGTTTTCGGTCTCGCGTACGTCGCCGTGTTCGGGCGCGGACAGTGTGGTCAGCGAGATCAGCGACAATGCGAAAAACTGTATGCATTTCATGATCATGGTGTGCTCCTCCTGTTGTTCCATCCCGTGGGATAAAGCTAGGCGACAGCTGCGTCGGATTGAATACGTAGATACCGAGAGTGACTTAGGTGTAAGCACGAATTATCCCCCGTCAGTCCCTTGCCTAGAATTCTTTACTGAAGCTGGCACTGTCGGTCAGTCGACCGGTCCAACCAATATATTCCCTGGCGGCAGTTGACCAGTCAGTCCTGTAAAACCGCAGGACAATGAAAATCCGAGGAGGCAACCCATGAATGGCGCAGAAAAGTTTATACAGTGCCTGGAGAACGAACAGGTCACCGAGATCTTCGGCATTCCCGGCGAGGAAAATCTGGCCGTGATGGATGCGCTGCTATCCAGCTCGATCCGCTTCGTTACCACGCGTCACGAGCAGGGCGCGGCATTCATGGCCGATGTTTACGGGCGGCTTACCGGCAAGGCCGGTGTGTGTCTGGCTACGCTGGGGCCGGGCGCCACCAACCTGATCACCGGTTTTGCCGATGCCAACATGGACCGGGCACCGATTATCGGTATTGCCGGGCAGGGCTCGACCAAACGCCTGCACAAGGAAAGCCACCAGATCCTGGACCTGGTCAATCTGTTCGAGCCCATTTCAAAGTACAGCACGCAGATTCGTAGTCCCGATATTGTCAATGAGATCGTTCGCAAAGCCTTCAAGGAGGCGCAGAACGAGAAGCCCGGTGGCTGCTTTATCGATTTCCCGGAAGATATTGCCGATGAAGAGGCCGCGGATGTGCCGCCGCTCAAAGTGCAGAGTCCACGCACGCCGCGTGCACCACAGGACAAGGTCGAGCAGGTTGCAGAGCTGATTTCGAACGCGCGTTTCCCGCTGGTCATGGCCGGCAACGGTGTCATCCGTGCCGCCGCCTCCGACGCACTGCTGCGCTTTGCCGAGAAACTCAAGATCCCGGTGGCCACCACTTTTATGGCCAAGGGTGTTATCCCGTTTTCCCATGATTATTGTCTGGGCAGTGTCGGCTTGCAGGCACGTGATTATGTCGCCTGCGGGTTTGACCGCGCCGATCTGGTCATCTGTGTCGGTTATGACATGGTCGAGTACCACCCACAGTTGTGGAACCCGGAACGCACGCAACGCATTGTCCATATTGACCGCATGCCGGCCGAGGTGGACGCGCATTACATCCTGGAAGCGGGTGTGCTGGGTGATATCTCGCAGTCACTGCATGACATTGCGGAACTTGCGATACCGCAGGAAAAATTCACCGCCGGCAACCTGCGCGAGAGCATCGTCGAGGAATTCAGGGCACATAAGGACGATACCTGTATGCCGATGAAACCCCAGAAGATTATCTGGGATTTACGGCAGGTTCTGGCGCCTGAGGATATCGTTATCTCCGACGTCGGTGCGCACAAGATGTGGCTGGCGCGCATGTACCAGGCCGAACGCCCCAACACCTGCATCATCTCCAACGGTTTTGCCTCGATGGGCATCGGCGTACCGGGGGCGATTGCGGCGAAGGTAGCCTACCCGAACCGCACCGCACTGACAGTGACTGGTGATGCCGGGTTCCTGATGAACAGCCAGGAGATCGAAACAGCGTTACGCATCGGCACACCGATCGTGATTCTGGTATGGACCGACAGCGAATACGGTCTGATCAAGTGGCATCAGCTGCGCCGCTACGGCCGCGAAAGCAATATCAAGTTCAACAATCCCGACCTGGTGCAGCATGCGCAGAGCTACGGTGCGAAGGGCTACCGCGTCGAGGCAGCCGACCAACTGGTGCCGATTCTGCAACAGGCCATTGCCGATAACACGGTGGTGGTGGTCGATTGCCCGGTGGACTACTCCGAGAACATGAAGCTGACCGAGAAGCTCGGCAAGCTGGTGTGCCCGATCTAAGGGAGTGTTCATGACAACGCATCTCGCATCGATGGTCCCCGGATCCACTGAGTATGACGGTGTCGTCGAAATCCATGCGCCGTATGACGGCGAACTGATCGGCACGCTGGATGCCGCCACCTCCGCTACCGTGGAACAGGCACTGGCCACGGCCCATGGCTTGTTCCGGGACCGCAGCCGCTGGCTACCAAAAGCGCAACGTATAGAAATACTTGCGCGCACCGTGGCACTGATGGAAGAGCAGGCACCGTTACTGACGCGGCTGGCCGCGCAGGAGGGTGGTAAACCCCTGCGGGACTCTCGCGTCGAGGTGGCGCGTGCCATCGATGGTGTGCGCAACTGTATTGACTGCCTGCGTGCCAATGCCGGAGAGGAAATCCCCATGGGGCTTGATGCAGCGTCGGCCGGGCGGCTGGCATTCACCCGGCATGAACCCATTGGTCCGGTGGTGGCGGTCAGTGCCTTTAATCATCCTCTCAACCTGATCGTGCACCAGGTTGCACCGGCGATAGCTGCCGGTAATCCGGTGATTGTGAAACCGGCGGAAGATACGCCGTTGTCCTGTTACCGCTTTGTGCAACTGCTGCACGAGGCCGGCCTGCCCGAACACTGGTGCCAGGCACTGGTGGTCGGTGACGTCGAACTGGCCACGCAGCTGGTGACCGACCCGCGAGTGGCCTTTTTCAGTTTCATAGGCAGTAGCCGGGTCGGCTGGATGCTGCGCTCGAAACTGGCGCCGGGCACGCGCTGTGCATTGGAACACGGCGGTGCAGCGCCGGTGATTATTGACGCTGATGCCGATATCGATGCAGCGATTCCGCTGCTGAGCAAGGGCGGTTTCTACCATGCCGGCCAGGTGTGTGTATCGGTTCAGCGCGTGTTCTGTCACGACCGTATTGTTCGTGACATGGCGGAACGGCTGGCATACGCCGCAAAACGTCTGCGGGTGGATGATCCCTTGCTCGAGACGACCGACGTTGGCCCGTTGATCCGTCACCGCGAGGTCAACCGGGTGCACGAATGGGTGCTCGAGGCGCGTAGCGCCGGCGCGGAGGTACTGAGCGGCGGCAACACACTGAGCGAAAGCTGCTATGCGCCAACGGTCCTGTTCAATCCGCCGGACCACGTCCGTGTATCACAGCAGGAGGTCTTCGGCCCGGTGGTGTGCGTGTATTCCTTCACCGAACTGGATGAGGCCATTGCACGCGCCAATGCACTGCCATTTGCCTTTCAGGCGTCCGTATTTACGCGTGACCTGAATCGCGCGCTGTACGCATCCGGGCGGCTGGACGCCTCTGCGGTGATGGTCAACGACCACACGGCATTCCGTGTCGACTGGATGCCGTTTGCCGGTCAGCGTCAATCCGGACTCGGCACCGGTGGCATTCCCTACAGCTTTCACGACATGCAGACCGCGAAGATGACGGTGCTGCGTTCACCGGCTCTGTAACCAAGGAGAGCGCAAAATGAGCATGGATACTGACTTTATCGTACGCGTCATGGAAGTGCTGGCCTATGCCTTCATCTTCATGATTGGCCTGCTGCTGCTGACCGTGGTAGTGATGTATATCCTGGATGTCACCCAGACCAAACAGGCGATCCGCCGCAATTACCCGGTGATCGGGCGCTTCCGCTACCTGTTCGAGGAGATGGGCGAGTTCTTCCGCCAGTATTTCTTTGCCATGGACCGGGAAGAACTGCCGTTCAACCGCGCTGAACGCTCCTGGGTCTATCGCGCGGCCAAGAACCTCAGCAATACCACGGCGTTTGGTTCGACGCGAGACCTGCGCTCCACCGGCACGGTGCTGTTTGTCAACTGCCCGTATCCCACGCTGGGTGAGGATGCCGCGCCGGTTGGCGAGGTCACCATCGGCCCGCACTGTAGCAAACCCTACGCGACCTGCTCGCTGTTCAACATCTCCGGTATGAGTTACGGGGCTATCTCGACACCCGCTGTACTGGCCCTGTCAAATGGCGCGCGCATGGCGGGCTGCTGGATGAATACCGGCGAGGGCGGGCTGTCACCGTACCACCTTGAAGGCGGGGCGGACATCGTGTTCCAGATCGGCACCGCCAAGTACGGGGTACGGGATGCCGAGGGAAACCTTGATGATGACCGCCTGCGCACGATCGCCGCGCACCCGCAGGTGAAGATGTTCGAGATCAAGCTCAGTCAGGGCGCCAAGCCCGGTAAGGGTGGCATCCTCCCCGGTGGCAAGGTCACTGCCGAGATCGCCGCCATCCGCGGCATCCCCGAGGGCGCTGATTCAATCAGCCCCAACCGCCATCCCGAGATCAATAACGAGGACGACCTGCTCGACATGGTCGAGCATATCCGCCAGGTGACCGGTAAGCCGGTTGGCTTCAAGGCGGTCATCGGCGCCTATGGCTGGATTGAGGACCTGTGTAAAGCAATCCTGCAGCGGGGCATCGAGCAGGCGCCGGATTTCATCACGGTTGACAGTGCGGACGGTGGCACCGGCGCCGCACCGATGAGCCTGATCGACTACATGGGGCTGCCCATTCGCGAGAGCCTGCCTATCGTGCTCGATACCCTGATTGCCTATGGCCTGAAGGACCGCATCAAGGTGGTGGTCTCCGGGAAGCTGATTACCCCGGCCGAGGTTGCCTGGGCGCTGTGCCTGGGTGCGGACTTTATCTGTTCAGCACGCGGATTCATGTTTGCACTGGGCTGTATTCAGGCGCTGCAGTGTGACCGTAATACCTGCCCGACCGGGATCACCACCCACAACAAGCACCTGCAAAAGGGACTCGATGCCACCGTCAAGGCCGAACGCGTCAAGCACTATGTCAACAATATGGTCTACGAGGTCGGCGTAATCGCGCATTCCTGCGGCGTGCGCGAGCCGCGCGACCTGAAACGCCACCACGCACGCATTGTGACCGAGACGGGGCGTTCCTTTCCACTCAACGAAATCTACAGCGAACCGGCTGTTGTGCATTCGCTCATTACCGCCGGTGATCGCAAGTGAGTGCTTGCCAGGACTGATCATGCTGTCGATGCTGCCGCTGCGCCCGCTGCTGGCGTGGGAATTCTGGGAGCCCGATGTGGAAAAACTCAAGGGTGACAACTGGTTTGCAAAAATCCAGGACGACTTCCCGTTCCCGTTTAACGTGATTCCGACGGACTTCAGCTGGTTTATATCGACCTGGTCGGAGCTGCTCGGCGCCATTGCGCT
>JBDNAP010000368.1:0-5062 GCA_039768325.1 Thiogranum sp. | reverse complement strand
GAACTTTCCGGCCGGGAAAACGTGTATCTCAACGGTACTATCTTAGGCATGCGGAAAAAGGAGGTGGACCGCAAATTTGATGAGATTGTCGACTTTTCGGGAGTGGAGAAATTTCTGGATACACCGGTCAAGCGTTACTCCAGCGGGATGCGCGTTCGGCTCGCATTCGCTGTCGCGGCACACCTTGAGCCTGAAATCCTCATCATCGATGAGGTCCTGGCGGTTGGCGATGCGGCTTTTCAACAAAAGTGTCTGAATAAAATGGAGCAGGTGGGAGGTGAAGGCAGAACGGTGTTTTTTGTCTCGCACAATATGCCGGCGGTGACGCGTTTATGCCGCCGGGCGATCACGCTGAGATCCGGACAGCTTGTCGCAGATGGCCCTTGCAGCGAGATTGTCGCCAGTTATATGCACGAAGGAACGGATTCGACAGCGGAGCGGTGCTGGGATGACATCGAACAAGCCCCTGGGGTTGACCTGGTGCGCCTGAGGCGTGTGCGAATCAAAAATGAAAGCGGTGAGTTGACGGAGTCAATCGACATACGTGCGCCGGTGGGTTTTGAGATGACCTTCGAAGTGATCCAGGACGGGTATACTCTGTTGCCGCATTTTTATTTGATGGATCACAACGGCGTCTGTGCCTTTATGACGTTGGACGTGGATCCCGCGTGGCGCAAAAGGAGAAGGCCAAAAGGCACCTATACCGCCACCGCATGGGTACCGGGGAACTTCCTGTCAGAAGGCAACTATTTCATTGATGCGGCGATGCTTGCTGTGGAGCCCCATACGGTTCCCGGGTTTTATGAGCGTGAAGCGGTCAGCTTTCTGGTGACTGACAGCCTGCAAGGGGATAGCGCGCGGGGCGATTGGGCGCAGGAATTGACCGGCGTAGTCCGTCCGCTACTCAGGTGGGAAACAGAATTCAGCGGAGTCAACAATGCCAGGGTTGTTGACATCGGCTTGTCAGAAAAAGCGGATCCGTCGCGCAGGCAAAAACCTAGCGAAGAAAGCGCTTAAGGCGGCGTTCGATCGCACGCGATAGTCTTTTCAGACCCTTTGGTGTCGTGTTCGGATTAATGGGTTCGGAGAGGACAGCGGGCCACAGCTTCAGCATGAGTTGCCGGTACAACTCATGGCCGGGGGCTTGCCGGTCGGCTTCGTCAACTGCCAGCATCTCCATGAGCAGTCCACGGCTGTTAAAGGGAACAAAGACGTCGTACCAGGTCGTATCGAACTCCAGGCAATTCTGCGCAAACCAACTGCCCGCCCGTTGCTCCCAATAGAACAGGTCGAGAATATTGTAATTCATGGGAGCACTCACCTTGTTGAGCCAGGCGCTATACTGTGCTGCGGCAAACGGGTGCTGCAAGCCAGTTACCGTCATCAGGTATTCTGCTGTTACTGCCTGCCCCGGCGAATCGGGCCGGGGATAAAAGCAGCGCGCCACCTCGGAGACGTTACCCGTGACACCGACTTTTCGCCCCTGGTAATAGTTTAATTCGGTCTGCAGCGCAGCGAATCTGCTGGTGTGCGCAAACGGGACGTTTCTGTTCACCAGTGCAGCGAATGCGGGGCTGACCTCAGGCCGAAGCTCGATAATGTCGTGCGCCAAGCCCAGTTTTGCCAACAATTTGGTTGGGATATCGACATCCATATGATTCCAGTCCATGTCCGGCCTTTTGCTCGTGTAGCAGCAAAACTCTGCAGCGATGGGTTTGCAGGCCGCCAGCATCAGCCGGCTGTCCCAGCCTGCACTCATCGCCACCGCCAGATCAAAGCGCTGGGCCGCACTTTGCATCATGCCCGCCAGGGTTTCCGCTACGCCGTCGAGGGCATCGTCGAGTGAGCGCGCGGCCAGTTTTTTGAACGGCCAGAACCGCTGGGGCCGGCCAGTCTTCAGGTCCAAGTAGTGGTTGGGCAACAGGCGCCTGACCTCCCGATACTGTGAGCTGTCGCCGGGCCACCAGCTCTCGGGCGGACCCTTGGTCTGAAACCATTCGATAAAATCCACCGCCTCTCGGTCCATCTGCAGCTGGAGTGCCTCTGCTATGTGCCGGGGTTGCGATGCGCACCAGAGCTCGTCGGTCTGCCGGGTATCCGAGTAAAAGATTTGTCGCAGACCGGCGGCGTCACCGACCAGTCTGAGCCCCAGCTTGTCGTTGACTATCAGCGCCCACCTGCCGCCCAGGGGTTCGATGGCCGCGAACAGATCACCATCCTGGGAGACGCGCGAGATCAAGCTGTGCAAAATGTCGGAGTTGCTGGCTTGCGGGTTTGACGGATCCAGCATGTACCCGATCAGGATTGCCGATGCGCCTGCGCCGACCTCTTCGTCAAGGTTCAGGTCAGGATGCGCCGCCAGATACAGGTTGTCTCCAACCTTACGTTTTGGCCAGGCGTCGAGATCATCGGGAATACGTGGCCCCAGAGTAAATTGCAAATGGTAGCGTAGCTGTTCAACCGAATCCGAGGTTACTTCTCTATGCTTGTCCACGTTCTTACCTGCCTGCCGCATTTAATGGGGTGGTTTCACTCAGGGTGGATGTTGAATTAAACCTGATAATGCTGAGCCAATCAAAGAAATGTGAGCCTGGTCAAATGACACTGACTTAAGCTGATATAACATTCGCTGGCAAGATACGCAGTTAGATTTAATATCGTACAAGCGCCATTTGGGCCTGTCATGTTGGTAAGCGGGGACGCCATGTGCGAAGATAATTCCACATTTATAGAAAAATTTACATAACAAAGGAAAACAATGAAGAAGGGCAAGGGGGTTATGAGATTTCAATTTAAAGTGCTTCCGGATTGGCCAGCACTGTCATGGGTTGCGGAATGTTCCAATCATGAGTCAGTGATCATTGTTTACTGTGGAAGCAAAGTCGAAACGGGTAATGACCAGTGGTTTTGTGAGGCGGTATGGGTCGGTGAATACGCAGCCGGTGATTTTGACCAGACCGACATCGTCGCAGGCAGTGGTGCTCGGATCCGTGACGATAAAGTCATGTTTGTTTCACCGGGTTCAACTGTCGACAGGCTCCAATTTCTGCAGCACGATGATTGCATTCGGATTTCAAATTCTTTGTGTGCGCTGCTGGTGATGGCGGAAGGATCAGTTGATTCCACGTATTATTACCATCAGAGAGATATGGGAAGTATTATTCTTGGACTGCATCAGTACAAAAAGACGATCTCCACGACAGCCGGTCCCGTTAGACTGGTTTACTTGCATAACATCGAATGGGATGGTCTGGAACTTAGGATTGTGGAAAAACCGGGTGGGGTAAGAGATTTTTCAACATTTGCGAAATACTATGACTTTTTAGATTTCTCCATGAAAAAGCTGGCCAAGAATTCCGCCGACAACGGTCGAAAACACTCGCTAAAACTGCTATGCCCGTTGTCAAACGGGTACGACTCACCGACGGTAGCGGTTCTGGCAAAACGGGCCGGCTGTCAGGAAGCTATTACCTTTGACGCCGGGAGAAGCGGTGTCGACGATAGTGGCCATTCGATTGGGCAACAACTTGGGATTGAAACGCGGGTTTTGGTGAGGGATGCCTGGAAAGCGAAGAATCTTGACGACATTCCTTTTCCAGAAGTCCCTTTTATCGCTGGCTCCGGGGCAAACGGCGAGGTCCTGCTTCTCGGTGCACATGATTATTTGTCCGGGACGGTATTACTTACCGGGTTTCAGGGTGATGCAGTGTGGGGAAAATCTCACCATGACCTTAGTGATAAACTGGTGAGGGTGGATGGATCCGGCTTGTGTTTTACGGAATATCGCTTGTTGGCGGGTTTCATACACTGCGCCGTTCCTTTCTGGGGTGCAAGACAAATACGCGATCTCTGTAAACTCAGTAACTCCAGCGAATTGCAGCCATGGGATATTGGGGGAAGCTACAGTAGACCCATCTGCCGGCGCATCGTTGAAGAGGCGGGTGTCTTAAGGGAGCAGTTTGGCCAGAGCAAGTGCGGCATCTCGGTTCCTCCTCCTCACCCCGGAAATTTTCTGTTACCGAAGTCGGAGCGTGACTACTTTAGGTGGTTTAAAAAACACCAAATCGACTGGAAGAAACGAGGCCGCATCCCACCGAACGAAACACTGAGTAAACTGTTAGATACCATTTTGGCACCCGCTGCAAATATCTTTCTTGGGTTATCAAAGATTCGGGTGTTACGACGGTCAGGACATTACGTCCGTTTTATGCTCGATATAGCAAGTTATTTGTCGAGCCCTTTGTATATTCGCCGCTATACATTTCCCTGGGCAGTGGATAGAGCCATGGAACGCTATCGGCGGCCTGAGGAGGGGGTAAGGTGTAGTTTTTCAGGCGAGTAAGAACGGGATTCCAACGAGCAACTGACACGCTGTTCGCACTGTGATGAATCTTCCTTTCCTAATTTCCATGACAGGCGTTTATTAGATTAAACGAGGGGACGGTCTGATTCGACAGTTCGCTGCCACTGCTGAGAGGCTTCATCCCATTTTTTGTAGACGCGCGCCGGGTTTCCAAAAGCGATGGTACGAGCTGGGATGGATCCGGTCACTGTACTGTTGGCGCCGATTATACACTGTTCACCGATGCTTACGCCCGGCAAGATCACGACGTTCTGACCAATCCAGCTTCCTTTTCCAATGCTTATCGGTGCACGGCGAAACATGGCTTGATATTTGTAGGGTATGTCCGGCTGCTTAAAGCCATGCAGGGCATCGGTTAGATTGACATTGGTGGCGAACATGACGTCGTCTTCGATGCGAATATGGTCAAAGGCCGCCACCTGCAGCCCGCCGGTGGCTGAAACACGGTTGCCGATCTCGATGCGGGACCTGTAAGGGGTGGGTGTCACGGGATATACGTCGTTTGTCATGGCGGGCCCGGGGTATTGGCTGACTGCCTGGAGCACACAATTCGGCCCCAGAAAAACATCGTCACCCACCGAAATCCGCTCGGCACCAATAATGCGCCTGGGAAACTGAATGTTGAGGTTTCCAGGTTTGTTGGCGAAATCGGGTGGGCTGTGGCGTGCTGCAGCATCGGACACCCGCTGCAAGGCCGTT
>JBDNAP010000367.1:0-3740 GCA_039768325.1 Thiogranum sp. | reverse complement strand
TCGGTGTGATGTCTCAAGCCGGCTATTCAGGCGTATCGGTGAATGGCGCTAAGTTAAGCCTATTTAGCCCATTATAGGGTCGAATTCATTCGACTAACCACGTTGCCATTCCATCTATCATCCCGGAAATAGTCAAAATGTGGGTAGCCGCCAACAGCTGCTGGCCGAATAAATTCGGCCCTACAGAGGAAGAGCCGCCTTAACTTAGTGCCAGTCGCGTATAGGTAATTTGTTTCGGGAAATACGTAACAGGTCAAGCAACTATTGGATGGGATGCGCTTGTGAATATCTGTGGGTGCCGGGTAATGATAAACAGGCTGATAAAAAATCAGTCATTGCTTTGCTGGCGGCAGTACTGCTGCCTGATGGTTTTACACACATCAAGATAAACCGCTGCCCGTACTACTGGAACAGACCGCTTTCTTTAATTGGCTTTCCGATCGCCCTGAGGTAGGAATTTATGGCAGCCGCCGTTGTGGTCTCCGTTGTTGCGGTGATGGTTGACCAGACGCGCTTGTTAGTGGCGGTATCAAAGAGTGTGGTCTCAACTGTCGATACATTGTATTCGGTAGAGTAGCCGGGGGTACTCATGACCTGGTAACCGCTTCCGTAATACCCGTACCAGCCTCTGTTGTATCTACCGCCATAGCCGCCCTGTACATATGTAGTTCCCGGTGTGTAGACCTCCTCCTTTTTGGTATCAACAAGGCGTACCACCATGACGCCATCAGCCCCGGTTTCCTTGACAGTTGCATCGGCGGCCGCTTCGTCGATCAGATCAGTATTGGGAAGAATATCGACCGTAGCCTTTGCATCAGCGCCAGTCTTTCTGATGGTGCCAACCAGTTCGTGTTCAAGCAGAGACCGGTAAGCCGGCACCTTGCTCACGGCGACGACAAGGATATTTGAAAATTTCTGATCTTGTGAATCATCCTTCCAGGTATTTACCACTTCGGTTGTAGAACAGGCGGAAAGGAGAAGAACAGAAAAGCAAATCAGCAGGAATCTTTTTTTCACGGGCAGAATACCTTATGTAAGGACACAAGCGATGCGGAGCCAGGGGGCAGAGTACTGGCAAAAATGAATGCAGGTCAAGATTCCTATTCATATTAATGGTTGCTTAATCCATAGGGTCGAATAACTCATCGCCGGTGAGGCATCAACGTCCTTGAGAATCCAGCAGGCTTTTCCTTGCCGTGCTAATGCGCTCAGCGCCGGCGTAACGCCGCCGCCGTTCCGAAAAACACTGCAATATCGGGGATTTTTTACAGATTTATGTGTCTTCAGTGTCGAGCCCAAGGTTCGCCTGCCGGCAAAATAATTTCCCCGGCTGGCCGATAACATGGAATTAAAAGGCAAGTTTGTCCACCGGACGGGGGATTCAGGGTGAAAGAAATACCGATTACAGAACTCATGAGCCACAATGTCGAGCTGGTAACACCGGATACGCCGCTGCGGACCGTAATCCATTTCATGCGCAGCAGGGGACATTCATGCTGCCTGGTCGGGGAGGATAACAGCCCGGCCGGTATTGTCACAGAACGTGACCTTGTAAATGTGATGGAGTCATTCATAGAGAACCCGGATCTGGCTGAGCAAGCCGTGGCCGCGTACATGGCTGCACCCCCACATACCGTCCAGAGTGACCAGACACTGTTTGATGCACTGGTCATCTCCCATGCCGAAAAAGTCCGTCACCTGCCGGTAGTCGACAGCGACGAGAGGCTGGTAGGCATCGTCACTCATACAGACCTGGCTCATGCACATTTTCATGTTATCGAACTGCAGCTCGCGCTGATAGACCGGGACATCCGGGATCGTACCGAGGAGCTTGAAGTCGCCAATCGCGAACTCGAATTGCTTTCCCTGGAAGACGCCTTGCTGGGTATTGGCAATCGCCGTGCCATGGAAGTGGATATGGAGCATACACATTCGCTGGCGACGCGCCATCAGCGAGGCTACGTTGTCGTGTTGCTGGATATCGATTATTTCAAGACCTATAACGATCATTATGGACACATGGCGGGTGATAATGCATTGCAGCAAGTCACTGCCCTGATCCGTGGCGCGATTCGCAAGTCCGACCGGCTATACCGTTACGGCGGTGAAGAATTTCTGCTGCTGTTACCGGACACCGCTGCCTGTGGTGGTCGTACCCTGACCAAACGTCTGGTCGATAAACTGTACGCAGCCGGGCTGGAACATGTCATGAGCCCTTATAAGGTCATCACCATCAGTGCCGGGCTTTCGGAATACAAGCTGGATGCCGCGGGTAGGCAACAAGCCTGGCGGGACATAGTCCGCGAAGCTGACCAGGCACTCTATCAGGCGAAGGAAAGAGGACGAAATCGCGTTGCCTGATCCGGCGTACAAGTGGTCAAAAAAAAAGCAGACCGGCAGTTTGTGCCGTCTGCAATATTTCCCTGGGAGGAGGCAAGGAAAGAAAGGCTGACGCTCAATCCATATAGGTCTTGGCTTCTTCGCCAGGGTTGGGCAGGCCGGCGATGCGCCATAATTGGCGGCAACCGCCAAACAGCCCTCTCACAGCATCACGTTCTGTTCCGAGCTGGCGGCAGATAATGCGCATCGGCGGCATTGCCCCGCAGCGCAGGTGGCGTTCACGAATAAAATGGATAACCTGCCAATGGGCGCCGTTCAGCTGTGGAATACCGGCGGCTTCGGCAAGCTCGCGGGCCAGCTCTTCGGTCCAGTGGCTCGGGTCAATCAAAAATCCATCCTCGTCTAACAAAATCGATGCTTGCTGTGAATGAGCTTGCCGCACACTGCTGGTTTGCATGTCACTTTCTCCTGGATTGCATCTGTTTCCGGGAAGCCGGGTTTACTTGCAGGCCGGGCCGCCGTCAAAGACCCCGGCTGGCTGTCGCCGGGGTATTCCCCCAGCCAAAGGGTTCCGCGCGCAACCGCGGTGCCCTGTTTCCGTGCAGTATCGGTAAGATGGGAAATAATGTAAAATTATATATCGTTAAATAATATCAAAATACATGATATGGAACTGAGGAACCTGCGTTCACTGATAACCCTGGTGGAAAGCGACTTCAGTGTCAGCCGTGCCGCCGTGCAGCTGTACCTGGTGCAACCTGCCGTCTCCCAGCATATACGGCAGCTGGAAGACGAACTTGGTGTGCAGCTTTTCGTACGCAATGGCAAACGCCTTACCGGTTTGACCGTGGTGGGTGAGCAGGTGGTGCAGTATGCGCGCAAGGTCCTGGCAGAAACTCACAACATCCTGGCTGTGGGCCGTGATCATGTGGAACAATCCAGCGGCATATTGCGTATCGGTACGACCCATACACAGGCCCGTTATGTGTTGCCGCCGGTAATCAAAATCTTCAACAAGGCCTACCCCGAGGTGGAACTGCAGATCCATCAAGGTACGCCCCAACAACTGGTGGAAATGGCTCTCCACGATCTGGTTGATTTCTCGATCTGCACCGAAAACCTGGCTGAGCATCCACAACTTACCGCGGTCCCCTGCTATAAATGGAACCGTTCGCTCATCGTCCAGTCAGGTCATCCTTTACTGACACGCCGGCGCCTGACGCTGAAGGCATTATGTGAGTATCCCATTATTACCTATGTTTTCGGTTTCACCGGCCGTGGTCACTTCAGTGATACGTTCGCAAAGCATGGTCTCAAGCCGCGGGTTGTGCTCAGTGCGACCGACACGGATGTGATCAAGACCTACGTCCGTGAAGGCATGGGTGTAGGTATCATTGCGA
>JBDNAP010000366.1:0-3642 GCA_039768325.1 Thiogranum sp. | reverse complement strand
TCTGCAGCGTTCCCTGTGCTGCGAGCTGACCAGTCGTGGCGAGGGCGTCGGCACTGTCAGATGCGAACTTCCACTGCAGCGTGAGATCACTGTCTGCTTGCGCATGCAGGCCAAGTTGTCCGGCAAGCGTTGCATCGATTTGCGGTGTGACCAGGTGCAGCGGCTCGATATGCAGTCGTTCAGCGTCACTGTGGGCCGACAGGCTGATGCGTTCGGCTTGCAGGGGTTCTCTACTGAGCCCTTCAATTTGTATATTGCCAATGTTGGCTTCAACAAGCTGAAGCCCGATGGGCAAACGCAGGTCCGGAACGCTGAAGTCTTCCTCGTCCTGACCGTCCCGTGTTTTGCCGCTGATTTTGATGGCCACCTGGTCAGCAGACAGGCGGTCTATCCTGAGTTGGCCGGCGAGCACTTGCCGTGGTGACCAGTCCAGCTGCAACTCGGCGATGTCATATCGGTCCTCGCCAAGCACAAGTTTCAGCCCGTGAATCTCGATGGACCGGCCGAGGCGTCCGCGGATGCTTTCGATGCTGGAACCATTGTCAAGGCTGGCGATACCCAGCCTGCCAAGCAGTTGCAGGCCGGGTTCGGTCCAGGTGATGAAAAACACCAGCCCGGCGAGCAGCACTGTCATCGTTGACAGGCTGCATAGCAGGCTTTTGAGCAGTTTTATCATCATCTTGAAGGAGTACTAGAAATCCGGGCCAAAGGTGATATGCAAGCGCCAGGGGTTGTTGTCTTCACTGATCGCCGAAGCGGCATCCACACGCACCATCCCGATGGGGGATGCCCAGCGTATTCCGAGGCCAGCGCCACTTTTTGCCGCTACCGGCAGCTCGTTAAAGGCATTGCCAAGATCATAGAATACGGCAGCGTACCACTTCTCGATGAACTGGTAATCAAATTCCAGACTGCCGACGGCAAGGTGTTTACCACCGACAACCTCGCCGTTGTTATTGGTCGGACCAAGTGACTTGTAGTCATAGCCGCGCACACTGTTGTCGCCCCCCGCGAAGAAACGGTTGGAGGCGGGCAGTTTGTCGATACTGCTCAATGCGCTTGCACCCACGTCAGCACGCGTAACCAGGCGAAAATGCCAGCCTAGCGGATAGATCAGCTTGCCGCGTATAATGCCTTGCGCATAGCTGGTATCCGAGAGCACTTGCTTGCTGGCACCCGAGGTTTCCAGTTCAAAACGGAAACCCTTATGGGCGATCAACCGGTTATCGGCGTCGACCAGTGTCCAGGTGGCTTCGGGGATCAGCAGGTTGGCAAGGTCATCGCTGTTGCCGATTTCATAATCTTCCTTTTTATAACCCAGCGACAGTACCTCGCGCCATTTCCTGCGCTTGGTGTTATGGCTGACACGAAGTTCCTTGATCAGACTTTTTACATTCTCGGTGTCTTCACGTCGCAGCGAGGCCGTGAACTCGAGTACATCGGTGCGTGGTCGCGATAGCGGGATGGAATAGGTACCACTGATATCCTGGCGTATCTGCGAAACCGAGGCTTCGGCACCCAGCTGATGCCCACGTCGGTTGATTCTGCGGTGCGCCCAGTCGAGGGTGACCTGTGGTCCGGTATCCGTCGAAAATCCCAGGCCGATGCTGTATTTCTGTTTCTTGCGCGGTGTCAGTGTCACGTCCAGGGGCACTTCGGTACTGCCTTCCGGCGCCGTCAGGGGGGTAATATTCACCGCAGAGAAGTAGTTGCTGTCGACCAGGCCGCGTTGCAGTTTCAGCAGCTCGCGGTTGGACCAGACGTCCCCGGTCTTGAACGGGATGAAGGACCGCAGCAGTTTTTCCGACAGTTCCGATCCGTTAAAGCTGACCGGCCCAAAATGGAACTTGTCCCCGGTGTGCAGGTGCAAGGTAACCTCGGCCTGGTTACTTTCCTGATAGACATGCACCTCGCTCTGGCTGTAAACCGTGTTGCGGTAGCCGTGATCCAGTGACGCCGCGCGTAGCTGTGTCTTGGCTTTTTCATAGTCGGCATGCACCAGCCGGTCGCCGATCTTGAGTGGCAGGTTTTTTATCGCTGCTTTCAACAGCGCTTCATCCTTGCCCGGCCCCTCGGCGACAATATCAAGGGATGTGACAGTCACCGGCGGTCCCGGATCGACGCGGTAGATGGCAATCCAGTCCTTGTCCTTGCGCGTCAGCTCGGCCTCGATGAGCGGATGATAATAGCCGAAAGGTTGCAGCGCTTCCTGAATCTCGCGGCTGGCGCGAGCGTGGTAGCGGCGAATCCGCCGCTCGGTGAGGTCGCCGGACTTTTTTTCCTGCTCGATGGTCAGGTAGGCCAGAACGTTTTTCTGCAGTTCATTGTTCAGGCCATCGATATTGACTTCCACAGCGGCCTCGCCACAGGCCCAGGCTGCTTGTACAAGCAGTAACAGGAACACGAACGGGCGGTACAGTCTGGACATCCCCGGCAAGTATACATTGCCGACTGATGGGTGAGTTCAGCCGGCGTACACTGGACGTGGCCCGGCCAGATGAATACCGTAGATGACATCGATAAGGGTTTCAAGCCGTCTGAGTTGTCTGCGATCGAATACGGTTAACGGTTCCTATTAAAACAGAATGCTCAGGACGATGGCGCCGATCAGATAGGCTAGTGGATAGCCAATGATGGCGTAGACGTCCAGCTTCCTGGCAATATCTCTTTTGCCGTGATTTTCCAGCCGCCGCAACATCACGTTGGCCAGTATGACCAGGCCGGTGACAATAAAGGTGCTGACCATGAAAGTGTCGATCAGGGTGATATAACCCAGTCGCGGCATATCGTTTGAGATGGTGAAGTTAAAGGCGATGAACAACAATAGGTTGGCGCCTGCCAGGTCGATGCGCTTGGTGTAGTCCTGCAAAAAGAAGGAAAACCAGGATACCGTGATAATCAGCAACACGGGTATCAGAATGCGTATGATGTAGTAGTTAAGGTGCCGCTCGGCCTCGAATATCAGTGTAAAGCGTGAGCCTGGGTCAAAGCCGCTATGGTTTTGCACCGTCACTTCGGTGCGTACCTCCAGAATGATCCATTCTTCTACTCCCAGTGCAGGCCCCATGCCGCTGAACCCAGGCAGTTCCCGGAACACGAAGTCCTGCTCGGGAAAGATAGAGTCGACGTTGATAAAGAACTTCTGGCGGTCGAGCGGGAAAAGCCGGAAGTTAAAATCGGGTGCCTGGAATGTCGCCGTGAATCGTTCCATGTATTTGACGGTGCCGTCACGGCTGATTTGCGCGACCTGGCTCTCGAAGGCAGTGCGCCCCTGCTGGTTGGAATACGAGATAGCGGGCCAGCGGATGTTTTTGCTTTCCAGCAGTTTCAGCAGTGTGGGTAGGGTATAGGTGCGATGACCGGTCTCGCCGGGCTCTGGTGTGAATGCCAGCCGAGGGTCGGTCCAGTTCAAGCGCAGCGCAGCAACGGCAGCGAAATTTTTCTGTTTCTGGTTGATACCGGTGATTTGCTCGATCTTCAGACCAATGTGCACTTCGGTGGCCTGGCCGGCGAAAGTGGTAGGAGAAAAAACACTCAGCGTTAACAGTAGCAGAAGTCCTGCAATCAGGGCTTTCCTGTTTTTTTTATGGATAGGTGCATGTTACGTATTTCGTAGTCACCATCTTCAACAGTAACTGAAAG
>JBDNAP010000365.1:0-3368 GCA_039768325.1 Thiogranum sp. | reverse complement strand
GCGAACTTGCCGAGCACATTGTAGAAACCGAAGTACTCCGCGGATTTGTTTGCCGGGATGATACGTGCATACAGAGACCGGCTGAGCGACTGAACACCGCCCTGCACCAGCCCGATGACCACAGCCAGCACATAGAACTCGCCAACCCGATCCATAAACGTCGCCCAGCCCGTGACCAGCATGTACACGCCGATGGCGATAAGAATACCCGCCTTTGCACCAATACGGCCAGCAAGAATCCCGAACCCCACCGCTGCCGGAAAAGCTACGAACTGGGTGATGAGCAAGGCCGTGAACAGATGCGACATACCGAAACCCAGCGCCATACCGTAGTCCACCGCCATTCGAACAATGGTATGCACGCCATCGATGTACAGCCAGTAGGCAACAAGAAACAACAATACGACGCGTAGTTTGCGGATCTCGTGAAAGGTGTTCGCCAGCTGCCGGAAACCGGCCCGTATCGCATCGCCCGCCTTGATGCCTGTCCTCGCACCCGGCTCGGGCACATTCAAGTACAGGGGGATCGAGAATACTAACCACCAGGCTGCCACGCAGAGAAACGAAACACGAACCGCCTCCTGCGCATCGCTAAAACCGAACGTCGCCGGCCAGACCACCATGGTAACATTTAGCGCAAACAACAGCCCGCCACCGAGATAACCAAGCGCATAACCGTAAGCCGAAACCAGGTCCAGCTCATCCTGCCGGGCAACACCGACGATGAGTGAATCGTAGAATGCATTGGCAGCGGAAAACCCGAGGTTGGCCAGCACGAAAACGCCGATGGCGAACAACCATTCGCCCGCGGCGACCAGATACAGAGTGGCCGTCATGGCGATGCCGAGCAGCGCGAACCCCCCGAGGAAACGTTTTTTCGCCGCACCGGCGTCTGCAATCGCACCCAGTACCGGCGCCAGAATCACCATCAGCACACTGGCCAGTGAGTGACCCACGCCGAGCTGGAACGTACTGGTGCCGACAGCTGCGCCTGCACTCCAGTACTCCTTGAAGAAAGCGGGGAAAAAGGCCGCCAGTACCGTAGTGGCAAATGCCGAATTGGCCCAGTCGTACAAGGCCCAGGAGAAGACCTTTCTGTCGGTGAAGATGCTCCTCACGTTTTTGTCCCTGCCCAGCTGCTATTTTCTCATACTTAACAAAACCAACTGCTTTTACCGTATCGGCCGGTCGGATTGGATTCAGCCATTCCGACGATGAGCATCGACAGAATTCGGTGATGATCAGGATGATACTACCTTGTATCGGTGCTGCCATCCTGAGCAGTTTGAATCGGACAATGTAAAATCAAGATAGGCGCCTGGATGCTGGAAGTGACAGGTGCATGAAACAGCGTCTGACACAGTCGCATACCTTATGCACCACTAACCGGACGCCAGCCGGTGTGCCCAGCGCGTGGTCTCGGGCAACCGGTAGCGGGTGGTGCAACGCAAGACATAGTCGATCGCTGTCGGCAGACTGATGCGGTGGCCCAGGGAAACATATAAGGGACTGACCTTACTACGGCTGCGCACGACTGCGCCAATGGTCTCACCTTTATGCATCAACGGCAGCCACTGCCCCTTTTCCGGCGGCAGCTCATCGTGCACGCCGATTAGACGCGACTTGGCCACACCGACACTCGGTATATCTGTCACAATACCAAGATGACAGGCCAGACCGAAGCGGCGTGGGTGCGCCAGCCCCTGCCCGTCGCAGAGCAACAGATCGGGCATGACCGTCAGCTGGTCCAGCGCCAGCAACACCGCCGGCAATTCGCGGAACGAGAGATAACCGGGGATATAGGGGAAACGCGTGGGACTGCGGCTGATCGCCTGATCGTGTAAGGCCAGCCCGGGAAACTCGAGTACCGCCACCGCCGCACGTGTGGTCCGCCCCTTGTCTTCAAAGCCAACGTCGACACCGGCCACGTAACGCACTGCAGCCAGGGCATCCTCACGGATGACCCGGCAGCGCAAGGTTTCCTGGACCTCCCGTGCCGATGCGACATCGGTCGGCCAGCTGTGCATGGCTCGGCGTATTGTGTCGGTAATGGACAAGGTACTACAACCTGTTTATCAATACTCACCATACCAGATCGAATCGTCGTCTTTGTAGGCCTTTTTCTTTTTCAAGGAACCATCGCAGGCTGCGCTGTGCGCAGCGGCAAGAACCTGCAAGTCATTGATTCACAGCATCCCAGGGGACCCTCTCCTCCAGAGGACCTTCTCTCGCCTGACGGCGATTCACCTTGTCCCCCAGGGGACCCTCTCTCGCCTGACGGCGATTCACCTTGTGCGCACAACGCAGCCGGCATACGCCGGAATGACGTGATTCTGTGCACTGAAGGCTTAAGTAAGTGCCATTCCCCCAAGTCTGCTAATCTTCCCTTAACAAGCTGCAATCCGGGGTAGCCGTCTTGAACGACAGCAAACATGAGAGCATGTCTTTGCGCGAAGGTGTGGACCGCATGGTTGACAGGGCAACCCTGGCTATCGGCCTGGACCCTGATACCGCCAAGGTGATTCAGGCCTGCAATATGGTTTCGCAGATCAAATTCCCGGCCAGGGTGCGCGGTAAGGTGGAGGTATTCACTGGCTGGTGGGCCATCCATAGCGCCCATCGCCTGCCCGCCAAAGGCGGACTTCGTTACGCGCCCGTCGTGAACCAGGACGAAGTCGAAGGACTGGCGGCCCTGATGAGCTATAAATGTGCCATCGCCGATATACCCTTCGGTGGCGCCAAGGGTGGATTGCTGATCAATCCCCATAACTACCAGGAGGATGAACTGCGCGACATCACACGGCGCTTTGCCATCGAACTGGCGCGCAAGGACTTTATCAATCCGGCTATCAATGTACCCGCACCGGACCTGGGTACCTCGGCGCGGGAAATGGTATGGATCGCAGATACCTACAAGACCCTGTTTCCTGAAGATGTCAATCAGGATGCCTGTGTTACCGGCAAACCGCTAAATCGCGGCGGTATCGCCGGAAGAACGGAAGCAACCGGAAAGGGAGTCCAGTATGCCTTGCAGGAATTCTTCCGCCACCCCGAAGCAGTGGCATCGGCAGGCCTCAAGGATGGACTCACCAAACAGCGTGTGGTCGTGCAGGGCCTCGGCAAGGTGGGCTACCACCTGGCGAAATTCCTGGTCGAAGAGGATAACATCACCATTATCGCCGTCATCGAACACGATGGTGTGGTGATCAACGATGACGGCCTCAATATACACGATGTCAGGCAACACATGGCTGAAACCGGAGGCGTGAAAGGTTTCCCCGGCGGCAGTTACAATGAGGACCGTGACGAAGCACTGTTGATGGAATGCGACATACTCATTCCGGCCGCTCTGGAATCGCAAATCCATG
>JBDNAP010000364.1:0-3145 GCA_039768325.1 Thiogranum sp. | reverse complement strand
TCTGCCCGATGCAGGAAATCCTCGACATCGATGTCTTCACCTTCGGCGAGGTTGTGCAAGGTCATTTCGCTGAGCACAATCACATCCTCGGGGTTGATATCCGATTCCCTGCAAAATGCCTTGTAGGCACAGTCCAGCAAATTCATGGTCAGATTGGTAGGCGGCCGGAACCGGCTGCGTTCGACCAGAACTGCCTTTTTATAAAGCGCTTCCGCCGGTTGTACAACTTTACCATCAGCCTGAAACATAGCCGCAACGGACAGGCCAAGCTGTACCAGGCGTAATGCCATTAAACGGTTGTCCACCTTTTCGAAGGCGGGCCCGTAAAAGTCAATCATATCGATCGCCAACAGATCCGTGCTAAGCCCATCCAGCAGTGATGCAAGCAGTGTGTCCGGATCATTGTGGAGATGTAACGCTGCGTAGATCAGATTGACGCCCAGCAATCCCAGAGTCTCCTGATCCTGTATATTCTCCTGCCCCTTCAATTGCACGTGCAAATCGATCTGGGAAGCTTCTTCACCCGGTCGTGTCTGAAAGCGGATACCCAGCCAGCCATGACCATCCTGTTTCTGGCTGAAGCTGCGTGCTGCTACGGTATTGGCGAATGCGAAAAAGGCGCTCGTTGACCCGCGACTCGCGCCGAGGCGCTCGTTCAGCAGCTTGTACTCGTGATTGAGCATCGCCTGCAGGCGATCACGACTCACATAACGTTGACACGGACCGTATATCGAGTCACTGAATTTCATGTCGTATGCCGACATGGCCTTGGCGATTGTCCCGGCCGCCCCTCCAACCTGGAAAAACCAGCGAGCGGTTTCCTGACCTGCACCGATTTCTGCAATGGTGCCGTATTTGCCGCCATCCAGATTAATAGCCAGTGCTTTCTGGTGGGTATCAAGAATCGCCTGTTCCATCGTTTAATTTCCCTGTATTTTCTCCCTGAGGTGAAGGTGTCGGCCGACCCGGCAAAAATATAAGGCACCGGCATCGGCGAAAGAACGGTCCAAGCCAAGCCCAGCGCCCCCGGTCCGACAGTCTGAAATTCGAACCGGCAGGCGCGCAATTGTCTTGGCAGATACTGCGCACCCGGCTGCCTGCCAGGGTTCGCTACCAGGCCAGTGACCACCCGGTTGGGGTATTACATCCACTCGATACGCGACCCTGGTTGCCGAATCGCCGCATACCGGCTCAACAAATCGACGCTGCGGCCTCAGATCAGCAAATAAATGAGTGCTTCACCGATTTTTCCAGCAAAAGTGGTCCGCGCCGATTCTCTCGACCGGGTCAATCTGGAAGTCTTCCCGGCTGCGTGCAGTAATGGCCTGAAAATCCATACACCTGCCGGCAACCAGCAGTGGCTATTGCTGAGCCAGCTGATCGTTGAGCAGCTTCGACAGCTTTTTCGCAGGTACGTAACCGGGCTGGGTACTGCCGTCTTCGAGAACAATAAACGGTGTGCCACGCGCTCCGAGTTGGTGAACCAGACTCATATGCATTTCAATGGGATTGTCACAGGACTTCATCTCTACGTCCTTGCCGTTCTTTGCATCCGTCAGGGCGCCGTTGCGGTCCTCGGCACACCATACAGCCACAGCCTTCTTGTAGGATTCCGAGCGTACACCGGCGCGCGGGAACATCATGTAACGCACAGTGATTCCTTCACTGAGGTACTGGTCCATTTCGTTGTGCAGCTTGCGGCAGTAGCCACAGTCGATATCCGTAAAGACGGTGACGACGTGCTTTTCCTTTTCCGGTTTGAAAACAATCATTTTGTCTTCACCGACCGAGTCGATAACGTTGCGTGTCACCTGCCGGCGACGGGGTTCTGTCAGGCTCACACGGTTCTGGACATCCACCAGTTCACCCTGAAGCATATAACGCCCATCTGCACTCATGTATACCACACTGGACCCGACCACCACTTCGTAGACACCCGCTATCGGCGTCGGCTCAACTGAAGCCGGTTTAACATCCCCCAACGCCTGGCGAATGGCCGCCTCGTCTGCGGCACGATCAGCCAGTACGGAACTACTGGCAAACAACGCCAGACATAGAAAAATTGCTGTTTTAGTCTGTTTCACAACTACTACTCCTCCTTACACAGTAAATTTATGGGTTCAGCAAAGCGAGAAGCGGTCAGATGCCTGGCGCTTGCCGGGGCAGCCATTCTACCTCAAGGGACACGCAACACCGCAGATCGCCGCTCCTCGTCTTGCCGGGAGTCCCTGCAATTGCCTGAGTGTTGCACCTTGCCCAGCGCGCCTGCGGTTGGTGCACTGGCACAACTCGCCGGCTCTGGACCTGCGAATGTCACCTTGAAGGAGTACTGGCTACCTGTTTTTTCAAGTTATTGAATGGATTCTGACCAGGATTTAAAGCCATGGTTCAGATGTAAGCGATCAAATTCAGGTCAATGATATGACAGTTTACCTTACAAATCAGCCGCGCGGGTGATGTTCCTGGTGAATCTGCTTGAGCCTCTCCCTGGCCACGTGAGTATAAATCTGCGTTGTCGACAAATCGCTGTGTCCCAGCAGCATCTGCACCACGCGAAGATCAGCACCATGATTTACCAGATGTGTAGCAAATGCATGGCGCAGTGTGTGCGGGGACAGATGCCCGCGGATATCCGCGCGAACCGCATATTGGCGCAGGCGGTACCAGAAGGCCTGACGAGTAATCCCTCCCGCCTTACGTGAGACGAACAGCCTGTCACTGGATTTTTCCCGCAACAGTTTCAGGCGCCCCTCCTCGGTGTAACGCCGTATCCACAGCACCGCCTCGTCACCTACCGGTACCAGGCGTTCCTTATCGCCTTTGCCCACCACCCGCACCACCCCCTGATTGAGGTTGATGCGTTCCGCACTCAATGCGACCAGTTCAGATATCCGCAGGCCGCTGGCATACAACAGTTCCAGCATGGCCCGGTCACGCAAGCCCATAGGCGCGGAAACATCGGGCGCGTTCAGCAACGCCTCCACCTCCGACTCACTCAGGGTGTGTGGCAGTGGGCGATCCATTTTCGGCGACTCTATATTGGCCGTCGGATCATCCCGGCGCCGACCTTCTCTGACCAGGTAGCGATAAAAGCGCCGCATACTGGATAACAGACGGGCACTACTGCGCAAGGCCCGGCCACTCC
>JBDNAP010000363.1:0-5565 GCA_039768325.1 Thiogranum sp. | reverse complement strand
CAGGGTTCACTTGAATTGATTTGCCAGTTCAGCAATATCCTTGGCCCTGGGTCGCCATAATTCCGTAACCTGCTCCCAGCCGCGTGGAAAGATCTCGAGTCTGTTCAGGAGGTCACTGACACCTTCAATCTGCGGATCTGATCCGGATTCAACACCGCAGCAATGGCGCTCTGCCAATGTTGTCAATGTAACCAGCTTCCAGTTTTTACCCAGGTACTGAGTGTCACGGTGAAAAGCCATTACGTCTGCTATTTACGGCGGTAATTGCCAGGCCTCGGCGAGATGACTCCCAGCTCAGAAGGTTCAATGTCTGCTATCCTTTACCAGGATGACCAATAAGCAGGTCTGGATATTGTTTCAAGGAGGAAACAATGCATACCTTTATCTGTCTCGCAGTAAGCACCGTATTTCTTGTCGTTCCTTTGTCCGCATCCCGGGTTCACGCCGATGTGTATCGATGTGCACTGGATGGCGGGCATGTCAGTTATCAGCAGATTCCCTGCAGTGCTGAAAGCAAACCGATGGGGCTCAAAGACCGGCGAAGTGGCTGGTCTTCCTTGCGCCCGGGTGAAAGGGCATTGTTGAAAAGTTACCGCAGTAAAGACGCGGCGCGCCGCCGTAAACCCTCAGGCCGGTCGAAAAACCCGGCTACAGAAACCAGGGACTGCTGGAACAAACGCAAACAGCTGGAAGCGGTCCGCTCAAAATTAAATCGTGGCTATAAACTGAAAGAAGGCGATGAGCTGCACCGCAAACACGATCACTACGAGGATTTTCTGCAAAAATTCTGCGCTTGATCAGCCGTCACCGCTTATCCAGAGAGAGGCTATAGTTACTCCCATATTCCGGCGAAACATCGTTAACAGGTACACGTCCTGGCGGCGTGGCCAATTGATGGCCGATGCCTGTCTGCTCGTGGAAGCCGGGTGCGAGAGCGGAAAAGGCCGCTCGGGCAGAAAATACCTCTGCCGGCAGTTCGATTCTGTCTCAGACCACCAAATTTACCAAAAATAATGAGAGTTATGCACTTTAAATACCTGTGTCACGCGGTACACTTTGGGATACCTCTGTATCGGATGCATCGCGTGGCGACAATAAAGAAGACACCCTCGAAGACCTGTATGGCTATCCTACGCAAGCGCGGCTGGCGGGTCACCATCATAGCTTCCCGCACTCAATACGATGCGGGAGCCCGGGCTCGGCGCAGCTAGTATGCAAGGGTGCGCGGCCCGTACATCGATCGCGCCTCTTCCGGGCATATCCCGCTTAAGCACACGGGGCTGTTGCCTCTGTAGCACTATTAGCCACGGCCTGGAGGTTCATGCGGGGTTCGCAGTCAGATGATGCGACGTAGCTCAGGCGTTCCCGGTGGCGACGACCGGTCCCCCAAGGTGCCGCCAGATATCGAGGATCGACTGCGGCTGCGGCAGATCGATGTCCTCTATGATCAGACGCCTGTTGCTCTGGTAGCATCCATTGCAGCTGCCCTGATCCTGGTCGGGTTTTTCTGGGCAATCACACCGGGGCCTGTGCTGTTCCTCTGGTTCGCTCTGCTGCTTCTCGTCACCGCGTTTCGAGGCGCCCTGGTTTATCGGTACCGTTGTTCCGAGGATAAACAAGAGCGGGCGAATTATTGGCTCAACTGGTTCATTGCCGGTTCACTCACCTCCGCGCTGATCTGGGACACGACAATCATCCTGTTTCCACCCGAAGGCGCTATCGTCCATGTCGGTTTGGCTGTTCTTTGGGTGTGTGGACTAACGGCCGGTTCGGTTGCGGCCCTCTCGTCCATTAAGGGGGCTTTCTTTTCATTTGCGTTCCCCGCACTGGTACCCGCTGCCATCTATCTGCTGTTCACCGGTGGACGGATGGAGGTCACAATAGCTGGAGCATTGTTCCTGTTTCTCGGTTTCCTAACGCTGAACGCCCTCAGTACACACAGGACAGTGAAACAGAGTCTGCGACTGGAGTTCGAGAACAGCAACCTCATCGCACATCTGGATGCAGAGAAAGAACGGATCGAAAAACTCAACGACCAATTGGAGAAACGGGTCGCCGAACGAACCGACGAACTGGTTGCGGCAAACGCGGCGAAATCCCGCTTTCTGGCAGCCGCAAGTCATGACCTGCGTCAACCGTTACAAACACTGTCCCTGCTGACAGGCGTGTTGTCCAGGACTGTCAGTGATCCGCAACCCACCGAAACGGTGCAGGAACTGCAAGATACGATTGTGGTGATGGGGGGTCTTCTGGACGCATTGCTTGATATCAGCAAACTTGACAGTGGCGCAATAACACCCGAGGCGACAGAATTTTCAATTGGAGCGATGTTGCAGCGTCTGTACCTTGCTTTCAGGCACCATGCCATCGAGAAGGGCTTGAGCCTGCACATTGTTCCCTCATCGGTCATCGTATGCAGTGATCCCGTGGTATTGGAAAACATTGTGCGCAACCTGCTTTCGAATGCCATACGATATACGGACAAGGGAAAAGTTCTGTTGGGATGTCGGCGCCGCGGATCGAAGTTGCGCATAGAAGTCTGGGACACAGGTATTGGCATCCCCAAAGAACAGGTCAACAGGATTTTTGAAGAGTACTATCAGCTCAATAATCCTGCCCGTGACCGTGGTAAAGGCCTGGGACTGGGACTTGCGATTGTTGAGCGTTCCAGCCGTCTCCTGGGGTATCGTGTCGATGTACATTCGGTCCGGGATCAGGGTTCCGTGTTTGCCGTGGAAGTACCTATCGGAAAGGTTGCGAGTCAATATGACATAACACCAGCTGTCAATCCGCTTTCCAGGGATGAATATCAGCAAGTCTCTGTTGTCCTTGTCGATGATGAAAGAGCCGTGCTGGAGGCCACACAAATATTTCTGGAAATTGATGGCTTCCAGGTCTATACGGCAAGCAGCGGTGAGGAGGCATTGCAAAAGATTCAGGACCTTGAGATCAAACCCGATCTGATTATCGCCGATTACCGTCTACCTCAGAACATGACAGGCATTGAAGTTGTAAGACATATCAGGGAGTTAATGAATTATGTTGCTCCAGGTATCATTCTTACTGGAGATGTTTCTCCGGAGCTAACGCGGGAGGCGCAAGATAACGGTCTGCAGGTGCTGCACAAGCCAGCTGACCCCGAAGCGCTGCTTGCAATGATCTATGAGTTACTCGCAGGAGACAAACGCCCGGAATCCACCATTGTTGGCTGAATAAGCAAATGCCCGAAAATGATGCCTTGAAGATATCACGGCTGCGAGGGGGAATCTGCTTGGGTGATAGTCGTCGGGTCAGGCCGGTTTGCATGGGGTCTCGCTGCTTCCTGGCGTCCGCCATGCTGAAAATAATCGTTGTCCGGTCGCAAACTTCGTCGTGTAATTGTTGGTCGGCAGCGCACTGCGGGAGTCAGTCACGGTCCGGGAAAAGCCGGTCTGTTGAGCGTGGATATAAAAATAAAATAAATATTAACAGTAGTTTGTGTCGTTGTTATTCGGAGCTCAAAGGTGTTGGCACGGTCGCTGCAAAAGGCAGACATGAACCCTTGAAAGTTCTTGATGACGCCCACCAGGGCACTGTTACATTGATACTTTTAACTGACTTCAGGAGAAACAGACCATGATGATCAAAGACCTGGAAATGAGCAAAGATCTGGACCGTGATGCCCTGAGTGCGGTACGCGGTGGTAACTCCATCTCACAGGACGGCCTGTACGCCCCTGTAGCGAACATTTCTGGCGACTTCAGCTTCGCCAGCCCGACGACCGTCGTCAGCACCCCGGTCAATGCGCCTTCGGCGGTACTCAGCGACAACGATCTGAGACTTAAGCTGCATAACGACTATGCATCAGCGGTCGGTTCTGCGCTGACCGGTATCGTTCAGTAAGCCGTTAACGCGGGTAGTCATTACCGCGAGGGGAGCGGGGGTCTTTGGATCCCCGCTTTTTTTGGCCTGGTTTCAGTCTGCTGGTCCTCGTAGGTTGGGTAAAACTGCAGCCGATAAGGAACCAGCCGACGCTGTGGTTTTCAGCTGGATTAATGGAAAACAAGTAGGTTATGCTCGTTACCCGACTTGAGTACTGGTAGCTGTATTGTGGATCGGATGCCCGGTAGACAAACCCTCCTGCGTTTCAACTGAACATGGTCGAATACAAAACCTTCCCGAGCGAGCACCTGGCAGAATTCAGCACACGGGTTTTTAGGCATTTTGGTGTTCCACAAGATCAGGCAGAGCTGGCTGCGGAAGTTTTGTCGGCTGCAGATTTGCGTGGTATTGATTCGCACGGCGTCGGTCGTCTGCATACCTATTTTGACATGCTCAGTCTTGGCCGAATAAACCCCAGGCCGCAGATCAGCATCGTACGCCAAAGCCTTTCAACGGCGACCGTTGATGGTGACAACGGACTGGGTCTGGTGGTAGGCCCGACATCCAATTGCATCGCCATGGACAAGGCTGAAGAATGTGGATCAGGCTGGGTCTCGGTGTGTAACACCAACCATTACGGTATTGCCGGTTATTATGTGCTCAAAGCACTGGAACGCGACTTGATCGGCTGGTCGATGACCAACAGCACCAAACTTGTCCAGCCGCTTTGGGGTGGCGAACGCATGTTGGGGACCAATCCGATTTCGATTGCATTCCCAGGATATGAAGAGCCGCCTGTGGTCATTGATATGGCAACCAGCGCGGTCGCCTATGGCAAAGTGGAAATAGCCAGGCGCAAGCAGCAGGACATCCCGCCTGGGTGGGCGGTTGATTCGCAAGGTCGCAACACAACTGCGCCCGAAGGCATGATTGAGGGTGGTGCTTTATCACCGTTGGGAAGTTGCCGGGAAACGGGCGGGCACAAGGGTTACTGCCTTGCTTCAATGGTCGATATCTTGTGCGGAGTGCTCAGCGGCGCGAACTGGGGACCTTTTGCGCCGCCATTCGCCCTGCGCCAGCAGATGCCCGAGCGCAGCGTCGGCAAGGGAATCGGCCACTTTTTTGGCGCCTTGCAGATCGCGGCCTTCATCGATGTCGATGAATTTAAACGCCAGATCGACGACTGGGTGCGGACCCTGCGTGCAACAAAGCCGCAACCGGATAGCCCTGGAGTAATGGTTCCCGGTGACCCCGAGCGGGATTTTGAAGCACGGCGCCGCAGCGGGGGTATTCCGTTGGTCATGCCACTGGTGGAAGAATTGCGCGACATTTCGAAGCAAACGGGCATCCCGTTCGATTGAGTTTCGCATCACGAAATCAACACCGGCACCCGCTTTTGATCGCCACCGATTGACCGGGGCTGACGGCTATTCAGCGGGTTCGATCAGCTCCAGCTCTGCCGCTGCTTCGGTCAGGGCGAACAGCAGGCCTTTTTCGACCCAGATCCTGACCGTAAGACCCTTGACACTGACTACGACGGGAACATCGCCGTTTTCCAGCACCGGCAGGGGGCCAAATACATCCTTGCGGTATTCGCTCTGGTACAGTGTCTTCAGGCTGCGCTTGTCCGTGGCCAGGACGCGCAGTTGTGCCGCGGGCACGCTCTGGATCGAGCAGTAGCGGCCGCCCAACAGTTCGAGATTG
>JBDNAP010000362.1:0-19380 GCA_039768325.1 Thiogranum sp. | reverse complement strand
TGTTCATGAGCGTGTAAGTTAGCCGACTTAAGCTTGCGGGACACGTTGTGCCCCAGGGCACCCTCTCTTGCTGCGCAATTCACCTTGTGCCCCAGGGTACCCTCTCCCCCAGGGGACCTTCTCCCCCAGGGGACCTTCTCTTGCCTGGCGGCAATTCACCTTGTCTTGCCTGGCGGCAATTCACCTTGTCTTGCTGCGCAATTCACCATCCATGTACGCTCGACGGCCGCGTCCCTCGGCAGTTGCTCCTGCATCCCCTCGAAGGGGCCTACTTTTGGTGCTCTACCTTTGCACAGCCTTGGGCTTGTGCGGCCGACGGTCCCGAAAGCTTAAGTCGGCTAATTTGCACACATCCTGGTACGCAGGGGAATTCCAGCTGACATTGTCATGCAATACGATGTCGGACGGGTTTCGCAGTCCTGGTAAAGCTGGCTACACGAGACCTTCGAAAGGTTCCACGTAGACAGCGTCGCCGGGTTCGACATTGCCCGATGCTGTCGGCAGGACGATGAAGCAATTGGCGGTGCTCATGGAACTCAGCATTCCCGAACCCTGCGCCCCGGTTCTTGATACCGAAAGACTGCCGTCATCCGCGACTTTCAGGCAACCCCGCTGGAATTCCATGCGCCCCGGCCTTTTCCTGAGCCTGGACTGGCACGGGACTTTAAATCGTGCCGGACGAACATCGTTCTGGCCCATCATGCGCCGCAGCGCAGGCTGGACGAATTCATAGAAGGTCACCATGACGGCAACCGGATTGCCCGGCAGCCCGAAGAAAAGTGCATCGTTTACTGTGCCGAACGCCAACGGACGTCCGGGTTTTATGGCCAGCTTCCAGAAATCCACTGCGCCGGTTTCGGCAAGTATTTCCCTGACGAAATCGGCTTCGCCGACGGAGACTCCACCGGTGGTAATAACCACGTCCGCCATGCTGGCGGCGTGCTGAAAGGCTTCACTGATCGTATCCCGCTGGTCGGTAATCACCCCCATATCGAGCGAGTCCACATTCAGGCGCGCCAGCATGCCGTGTAAGGTATAACGGTTACTGTCATAGATCTCTCCTTCAGCCAGCGGCTCACCGATCGAGCGCAGCTCGTCCCCGGTCGAGAAAAAAGCCACCCGTAATCTGCGGGCCAGCTTGATTTCAGCGATTCCCAGTGAGGCAAACAGGCCGAGTTCGGCCGGGGACAGCTTTTTCCCGGCCCGGACAGCCACCTCACCGATGGCAAGATCTTCGCCCGCCTGGCGGACATTCTGTCCTGGCCTGTGGCCGGCTTCGACACGGATCATGTTGTCAACGCATTCGACCTGCTCCTGCATGATGACCGTATCCGTACCCTCGGGCATCTTGGCCCCGGTCATGATTCGTACGCACTGCTTATCCTGCGCGGAACCATGGTAAGGCCGTCCAGCCCAGGCTGTACCGATTACCGTAAGCGTCGTGGTGGAATCGTCTGCCGGTAAATCGGATGACCGGACGGCGTAGCCGTCCATTGCTGAATTGGTGTGCGCCGGTACATTAACAGTGGAAAACACGTCTTCTGCCAGCGTTCCGTTGAGCGCACTGCGCACGGCGACTTTCACGCATCCGTCAACGGGCCTGATGAGAGCCTCTATGCGATGTTCGGCTTCTTCAGCGCTGAGGGTGTCGGGGTCAAAATCATTCGCGCAGCTGGCCTGCGTTGGTATTCTGTCGTCGGTGGTCATGTTATGTGAACATCCTTTTGACGTATCATTTTCTGTTCAACGCTTTCCTTATCGTCCGGTGTATTGATATTGATAAATGCATCGGGCCAGTCAGAGAAGTCCGTTTGAGCCAACCGGTGCTCGGTATACCAGGTATCGATCTTGCGACCTCCATCCTCGAGGTAAGTCATCAGGCTGGGTAGCAGCCCTTTGCGCAACAGGGCGAATACAGGTTGCATGCGTGTGCTGTCGTGCGCGACACTGATATCCGCCCGTTTGTCTTCCAGTTCACGAAACAGTCTCTGCGCGAGTACTGGCGGGATGAAAGGTGAGTCGCAGGGCACGGTCAGAAGATAATCGGTGTTGGTGGTCTGCATTCCGCTGGCCATGCCTACCAGTGGGCCGAAAAATTCACCCATCATGTCTTCGATAACCGGGTAAGCGTAGCGACGGTACTGATCGAGATTGCGGTTGGCATTAATCAGTATGGCGCCAACCTGCGGTATCAGGGCGGCGATGATGTGTTCGATCATCGGTCGGCCATTGATTTCAATCAGTCCCTTGTCCTGTCCACTCATTCGCCGGGCAAGCCCTCCGGCAAGTATCACGGCGGTTATCTGCTGTTTCGGGATCTTGGTGTCTTCGTTCATAGTGGTGTTTGATCGTTTGCCAGGGACTTTGTTCCTGTACTCGGCGCTGTCTTCAAGGTGTAAACCTGCAGATGGTTCGCCTGCTGCACAGGTTTTAGTTTGTTTCGATAGCCGGGACCTCTGCTCCATATTACGCTGGAACAGGAACGGTTTCACGACAGTATATCGGCAGGGACCCGTTTTGCAGAGATGCCGGTGCTCATCCCCTATCAGGGTGGATATATATGGTTCGTGACTGGTCACGATAGTGCTCACGCCTTCGGACTTGAGGCGCTTGATAAGGTCGATCGTCTGCTCCCTGGCATTGATATCCATACTGGCAAGTGGTTCGTCGAGTAACAGCAGCCTTGGCGACAATACCCGTGCCCGCGTCAATGCCACGCGTTGTTTTTCCCCTCCCGAGAGTCGGCGTGCGTTTCTCGTGGCAAGTTTCGAGAGTTGCGCCCAGTGCAGCGCCTGATCCACCTTCTCATCGACCTGGGCCTGGTTCAGACCGCTGCGGCGCAGTCCATAGGCGATATTCTGCGCGACAGTCTTGTCGAACATATAGGGTTGCTGATGCAGGTAGACAACGTCGCGGAGTAATTTCTGCTGTGCGGGTTTCCAGGACAGAAGCTCACCGTCATACAGGATATCCGCATGATCCGGTTTATCCAGTCCGGCCAGAATCTTGAGCAGGGTGGTTTTTCCCGCACCATTGCCACCGCTCAGGACGATACAGGTATTCTCGCGGATACTGAAATCATCGATGTCGAACAGGCGTTCTCCGGCGTTTATGGATTTGCGCAGGTGCTTGAGCTGCAGAAAGACACTCACAGTGCGGCGCCGTCCCTGGCTTGCATGAAGGTCAGGGCAAAATTCAACAGCAGCGCTGACAGCAACAATATGATGCCGAGGGCAATACCCTGCGCAAACTCACCCTTGCTGGTTTCCAGAGCGATCGCGGTAGTGATGTTGCGGGTGTAATTCAATATGTTGCCGCCTATCATCATGGAACTGCCGACTTCCGCGATTATCCGGCCGAACGCCGCTGTGACCGCTGCAATTAATCCATAGCGAACCTCGTACATCAGTGTCAGCATGGCCTGCCAGGGTTTGGCGCCGAGGGTCACGGCAGTCTCCCAGGCGCGTTGATCGGCCGCCTGGAGGGTGGCGTGACTGAATGCGACCAGCAATGGAAAACACAGAACAATCTGACCGATTACCATCCCGGTCTGGGTAAACAGGAGCTTGAGATCGCCGAATGGGCCGTTTCTTGACAGCAACATGTATATGGTCAGACCGACCACCACGGCGGGAAGTGCCAGCAGGGTATTGAACATGGATATCAACACACGTCGTCCCGGAAATCGTACATGTGCGAGCAAGAAGGCAAGCAGAAAGGCGACCGGTGTCGCAATCAGTACAGCGCGCAGCGATACGCTGAAAGAGATGCTCACGATGCTCCATAGTGCGGGATCACCGCTAAACAGCAGTACCAGCGCCTGTCGACTGGTGTCAAGCAGTTGCGTCACGGATTACTTCGTAGACCGAAGCTGGTGGTGCATGGGGACGAACAGCCTTTGCTCATCGATGGTAAAAGCGCCAATCATGTTCTGGGCCGCTGACGAGGTGATCCAGTTGATCAGCGCCATGGCCCCGCTGTGGTTTGCGTCGGGATACCTGGCAGGGTTGGCGGCGATGATGCCATAGGGGTTGAACAGGCGTTCGTCACTCTCTGTGACGATCACCAGAGGTACCTTGTTGCGGTAAGCAAGCCAGGTGCCGCGATCCGTCAATGTGTAAGCGTCGAGTTCCCCGGCAATCTGCAATACCTTGCCCATGCCCTGGCCCGCCTCCCTGTACCATTGTCCCTGTGGTTTAATGCCGGCCTGTTCCCATAGTTGCAGTTCCTTCTTGTGAGTGCCGGAAGTGTCGCCCCTGGAAATGAACAGGCTTTTGCTGGCCACGATGCGCGACAGCGCCTTGCTTGCATCTGCTGTGCCACGGATGTTTGCCGGGTCACTGTCCGGTCCGACCAGCACAAAATCGTTGTACATGACGTCACGGCGATTGACACCGTAGCCGTCGGCCACCAGTTTCTCCTCTGCACTGCGGGCATGGACCAGGACGACATCGACATCGCCCTCACGGAGCAGCCGCAGTGCCTTGCCGGTACCCACCGAAATCACCTTCACCTTGTAGGCATTGTCTTTTTCAAAGACGGGCAACAGAACATCCAGCAAGCCTGAATTGTCAGTACTGGTCGTTGTGGCCAGGTTAATGAAGCTGGTATCAGCCATGCCTGTGCAGGTCCCGGTAACAAAAGTAAAAAGCAGGAAAGCCGTTTTATACAGTATCCTTTTCATGCGTGTCCCTTGTGAATCTTGTTATGTGGATCTTGCGGCCGGGCATCATAGATGATGTGCTCTGCGCCATTGTAGACCAGAAAGTGTTTGCCTTTGGCGCGGGCAATCATTATTACGCCCAGCTCCTGTGCCAGTTCCAGGCCCATATTGGTGACACCGGAACGGGACAATAATACCGGAATACCCATTTGCGCGGTTTTCATGACAATCTCCGATGTCAGTCGGCCGGTGGTGTAGAATATCTTGTTGGCACCCGCCAGGTAATCCAGCCACATCGATCCGGCGATGGCGTCGGCAGCGTTGTGGCGCCCGACGTCTTCGACGAAAAGCAGGATATCAGTGCGCAGGCACAGGCCGCAGCCGTGCACCGCCCCGGCGCGTTTATAGATTTCGTTTTGCTGGCGAATATTGTCCAGCAGCCCGTAGATCATCGATTGGTGTACGGATACCTCGGGCAGCCTGACGGTGTAGAGTGCATCCAGTGTGCAGCTGAATACAGTGCCTTGACCGCAGCCGGTTGTGACGGTGCGCTTCTTCAGTTTCTCGTCCCAGCCCGCGATTCCATCCCAGGTGCTTACCTGGACGGATTCGCTGCGCCAGTTTACGGAAACGTCCTTGATCTGCTTCAGTTCCTGAATAAAACGCTGATTACGCAGATAACCGATAGTGAGGGCTTCGGGGTGGGTGCCGAGTGTCATCAGGGTGACGATTT
Source organism: Thiogranum sp. (assembly GCA_039768325.1). Taxonomy (GTDB): domain Bacteria; phylum Pseudomonadota; class Gammaproteobacteria; order DSM-19610; family DSM-19610; genus Thiogranum. The sequence continues at coordinate 13,984 of JBDNAP010000362.1, read as the reverse complement.
CGCGCCCATCCACATACAGGGTCAACGGTGACTCTCCTGCGACATGAACCTGCCGGGATTTTCCCTGTTCATCGACCGCGGTAACCGGGTGTGTCGGTGACAGACCTTCCTGACTCATGCTGGGGCGATAGCGGTGCTCGGACAATTCAACCTCCCCCGGTACCGGCTTATGTTGTATTGCGCCTTGGCCGGGTGTGCTCATGTGTGCCTGTCGATTTAGGCCTATACTGATACTTTATTGTTATCTGGATCTGATTTGAAGGTGTTGATAATGGAGAAGGCCTTTCCTGTCTCGATTATAGTGGGCTTTCAGAGTACTTGCGATAACCGCTGGGAAAGTGGGTATTGGAAGGTGACGGGGCTGGTGGCGGGAGGGTCCGCCGGCGGGGATGGAATCCACCGGCAGCCGCTGCATGCAGCCACCGAAGGCACACAATATCTATGGACAGGTTTGAGTGTAGAACTGCACAGGGATGATGCCGAGAGCTATTATTTCAACATTGTCAGTGATACCCCGCGGGTATTCGTTGTCTGCAACCAGCAGGAGGCGGAGCCGCTAAAACCATTCATCGCCACCCTGAGTTATGATGAGGCTGCTTCCTACATGGAGGCGGATGAAGTTGTGGAATCCGTGGCAATGCCAGCCGAACTGTATCGCTGGGTTGAACAGTATGTGCTGGAAAATTACCTCCCGGAGAAAAGAAAGAAACGCAAGCGGAATAACTGGAAGGAGGCTGATAGTGATCGATCCGGCAGACGCTGATCCGGAAACCGGGCTTGAACGCAGCGACGATGACGAGGGTTTTCTGGCGCGCTGGTCGCGGCGCAAGCAGGCCGGTTACCGGAATAAGGATCATCCGTCGGCTCCCGGTCCGTACACAGAGCCTGACGAACCGCGGGCAGCAGACGATCTGCCACGGACCACGCCGCAGCCGGAAGTGACCGATGCGGATATGCCCCCGCTGCATTCGCTGGATGAAAAGAGTGACTATGCGGCTTTCATGTCACCCGGGGTCAGCGAAAAGCTGAGGGCACAGGCGCTGCGCAAACTCTTTCATCTGCCTGGTTTGCATGTGCCCGATGGGCTGGATGACTATGATGATGATTTCACACAGTTTGCCAAACTCGGAGATATTGTCACCCGGGAAATGGAGCGTATGCTGGTGCGTGAGAGGCAGGTGGCAGATGCGGCGGAAGCTGACCCACAGCCGGATCAAGTGGACGTTGAAGGTGAAGTTGAAACGGAGCCAGACGATGTGCCGGACGGAATGGCGGGTGGTGACTCAGGGGATGCCGACCGCTCTGCGGATAAAAGCAGTGAACAGGGATAGCAGGCCGCGCCTCGGGTGTACACCATGATGGATGGTGCGCAAACGGATCTGCTGTCCAGGCTTTCAAGCGCAAGCGGCAACGGATCTGCACGCCGCATGGCATGTGCGGCTGCAGCTTCAACAGAGTGCCAGCCTGCCGCGGCGGTGTCCTACCGGTCGGCTGGCAGGCTTCTCATCGTTGGCACGCAAGCCGGGGCAATGGCGGCCGCTGAACAGCTAAAGGCGAGCAGCAGCCTGAAGTGCACGGTTCTGTTACCGGAACGAGCTCAATCCGGTAGTGCCGGGTCGTTGAACAGTGCGTTCATCCGTGGCGAGGTGACGTCGCTTGCCGGTCACCTGGGGCAGTTCAGGGTTCAGCTGGAGTCGCCGGCCGCAATGGCCGCTTTACAGGTGGCGTCAGGCAGGACGGAAGGAAACTTCGATCTGGTGCTCGATCTGAGCAGTCCCCCGCTTCTGCACAGCGAGATTCTGCCGCCTGGTTATTACGCGCCGGCTGATGCCGCTGCACTGCAACAGGCGCTGCAGGAAATCCCGACGCTGGTAGGGGAATTCGAAAAACCAAAGTATTACCAATATAACGCCTCGATATGTGCGCACGGCAGAAGCGGTATCACCGCCTGTACGCGCTGCCTGGATGCCTGCCCGACCGATGCCATCATTTCCATTGGCGACAGTATTGAGGTAGACCCGAAGCTGTGTCAGGGCGCGGGAAGTTGCGCGACGGTGTGCCCCACCGGTGCCATCAGTTATGGCTACCCGCAGCTTGGCGACACCCTGCAACGGCTGCGCACCCTGTTGAAGAGCTACCGGCAGGAAGGTGGGACCGGGGCGGTATTGCTACTGCATGATGCCGAGGATGGCCGGCGACGGCTAGAGGCAGTGGCGCAGCAATTGCCGGAAAATGTTATCCCTTTCGAGATTGAGGAACTGGGCAGTGCCGGTATGGACACCTGGCTTGCGGCGCTGGCTTACGGTGCGAATGCGCTGTGGTTGCTGACTACCCCGGGCCTGCCCGCTTCTGTGATGACAGCCATCGCGGCGCAGGTGAATATAACCCGGGCCATTCTGGAAGGGATGGGTTATCCCGCGGATGTGCTGCAGATCAGCGGCCCGGATTCCGCGGCGCTGCGGCAGCTGCTCGATAGCCGCTTACCGGGTTTCGCGCCCAGGCACGCCGAGTTTGCGGCGCTGGATGAGAAACGTACCGTCATCCGTCTCGCCGTGGACCATCTGTACGCACAGGCGCCAGCACCGCGGCCGCTGGTTTCGCTGCCGGCGGGTTCTCCGTTTGGTGAAGTCGAGGTCAGCGCCGAGCGATGCACGCTGTGCATGGCCTGCGTGTCACAATGTCCCGCCAATGCCTTGTCGGCGGGGGACGACAAACCGCAACTGAAGTTTATAGAAGCCAACTGCGTGCAGTGCGGGCTGTGCTGCAGAAGCTGTCCCGAGGACGCCATCGCCGCCTCACCGCGTTTTCTTTATGATGTTGTCAAGCGCAACAGGATGCGTGTGCTCAACGAAGAGGAGCCTTTTTGCTGTGTTCATTGCGGCAAAGCGTTTGCCACGCGCAGTGTTATTGAACGAATCACGCAGAAAATGAAGGGGCATCCCATGTTCAGTGGCGAAGCATTGGCGCGTATCAGCATGTGCGACGACTGCCGCGTCAAGGCGATCTACGCGGACGAACAGGCCGGTCATGCCGGTATTTCCACTGGAGATGGTAAGTGAATACAGAGGGGAATGAGGTGCCTGCCGGTGCAGAACTTGACCCGGGAGAACGAGCCCGCGCCGATATCTACCGCTTGCTGGCTGCGCTGCTGGTCGGGCCACCTGACCAGGCACTGCTGGAACTGCTGGGTAATCTGGAGGCCGAGGCGACCGCCGGCACCGCGATGAATGCCGCCTGGCAGGGGCTGCACGCTGCGGCTGAGAATAGCGGGGTACAAGAGGTCGAACAAGAGTATTTCAATTTATTCATAGGCTTAGGTCGTGGTGAACTGGTTCCCTATGCGTCCTGGTATGAGCACGGTGCGCTGATGGAAAAGCTGCTGGCGTCCTTGCGTGACGAACTTGCCGGTCTGGGATTTGAACGCCGTGACGGTGTCTCCGAGCCGGAAGACCATGTCGCTGCATTGTGTGAAATGATGGGGATGATAATTTGTGATTCTGAGCTATTCTTAAGACAGACGGCCTTTTTCGAGACCTATCTGGATTGCTGGATGGGTCGGTTTTTTGTCGATCTGAGCGAGGCTGAAACAGCCGTTTTCTATAAAGCGGTCGGTCGTCTGGGCCAACAGTTTATGGATTTGGAGCGGCAATATTTTTCCTTGCCGGCATAGTGAACTTGATGAAGCATTGCGCAGTCACACAGAGTTGCACGACTGTGCTTCAAGTGGAGAAGAAAATGAAAGGACGACCACGACCCACTCAGTACACAACGGACCGCAGGTTGTTTCTCAAAGGTGTCATTGCGGCAGGTGGTGCAACAGCCCTGACGGCGGTATCAGCACCCAGTATGCTGGACCCCGTGGAGGATAAACAGGCCGGTCCGGGTGAGAATCCTGGCTCCGTTTCAAAAGGTTACAGGGAAACCGCCCACGTCAAAGCGTATTACCGGACACTCAGGGACTGAGACACAGTCCGTGTCGCTTTTGCCGTGGGGCGAGGTGCGCGCTGTCAAAGTCATAATTCTCCAACGCAGGAGGCATGACCATGAAACTGGTTAGAAAACATCGAGGTACCAACCACCTCAAAGTCGACAGTCCGATTCTGAATGCCAGCATGGACCGTCGAACCTTCCTCAGGCGTTCCGGTATAACGGTCGGTGGTGTGGCAGCGGCGAGTTCACTGTCTGCGTCCATGATGAAAAAGGCGGTGGCAGCCGACGAACCCGCCAGCACGGAGGGTGGCAAGGTCGAGCAGGTGCGCACCATCTGCACCCATTGTTCGGTCGGTTGCGGCATTTATGCAGAAGTGGAAAACGGCGTGTGGACGGGTCAGGAACCCGCCTTTGACCATCCCTTCAGCCGCGGAGCGCACTGTGCCAAGGGCGCTTCGGTGCGGGAGCACGGTCACGGCGAACGCCGCCTGAAGTACCCGACCAAACTGGTCGATGGCAAGTGGACTAAGGTTTCCTGGGAGCAGGCAATCAGCGAGATCGGCGACCAGATGCTGCAGATACGCGAGCAATCCGGCCCCGATTCCGTGTACTGGCTCGGTTCCGCCAAGCACAACAACGAACAGGCCTATCTGTTCCGCAAGTTTGCCGCACTGTGGGGGACCAACAACGTAGACCACCAGGCGCGCATCTGTCATTCAACCACGGTAGCTGGTGTTGCCAACACCTGGGGCTACGGTGCCATGACCAACTCCTACAACGATATCCACAACAGCCAGGCGATACTGATCATTGGCGGTAATCCTGCCGAGGCACACCCGGTTTCCCTGCAGCATATCTTCCGTGCCACAGAACGTAACCGGGCGCCACTGATCGTGATCGATCCGCGCTTCACCCGCACTGCGGCGCACGCCGATCTTTACATGCGGCTGCGACCCGGTACCGATGTACCGGTTGTCTGGGGCATGCTCTGGCATATCTTCCAGAATGGTTGGGAAGACAAGGAGTTTATCCGCCAGAGGGTCTACGGCATGGACGATATCCGCGCGGAAGTCGCCAAATGGACGCCGGACGAAGTTGAGCGCGTTTCCGGGGTGCCGGAAGAAACCGTCAAGCGCGCCGCCAAGATCATGGCCGACAACCGGCCGGGTACTTTCATCTGGTGCATGGGCGGCACGCAGCACACCATTGGCAATAACAACACCCGTGCCTACTGCGTTTTCCAGTTGGCGCTGGGAAACATGGGGGTTTCCGGCGGTGGTACCAACATCTTCCGTGGCCACGACAATGTGCAGGGTGCCACCGATTTCGGGGTATTGAGTCACACGCTGCCTGGATACTACGGCCTGGCAGATGGCGCCTGGAAACACTGGGCCAAAGTGTGGGATGTGGACTATGAGTGGCTGTCCGGACAATTCGACCCGGGCAGTTATGAAGAAGCCAAGGGTAAACCGGCCAAGCCCATGAACACCAAGGGCATACCGGTCTCGCGCTGGATAGATGGCGTGCTGGAGGACAAGGCCAACATAGCGCAGCAGGACAACGTGCGTGCCATGGTGTTCTGGGGGCATGCGCCCAACAGTCAGACGCGCGGCAAGCAGATGAAAGAGGCCATGGAAAAGCTGGATCTGATGGTAATCATCGATCCTTATCCGACCGCCAGTGCCGTCATGCAGGATCGGACAGACGGCGTCTACCTTTTACCGGCAGCCACGCAGTTCGAAACCTATGGTTCGGTGACGGCATCCAATCGTTCGCTGCAGTGGCGCGACAAGGTCATCGACCCCCTGTTCGAGTCATTGCCCGATCACACCATCATGTACAAGCTGTCAAACAAACTGGGGTTTGCTGAGCAGTTGTTCAAGAACATCAAGCTGAACGGCGAGGAGCCCCTGATCGAGGACATTACACGCGAGTTCAACAAGGGCATGTGGACCATCGGTTATACCGGCCAGAGCCCGGAGCGGCTGAAACAGCATCAGCAGAACTGGCATACTTTCGATTATACCAGCCTGGAAGCCAGGGGAGGTCCGGTCAACGGCGATTATTATGGTATGCCCTGGCCGTGTTGGGGTACAGCCGAGATGGGGCATCCGGGAACGCCGAATCTGTACGACACCAGCAAGCCGGTAGCCAGGGGGGGGCTGAATTTCAGGGCCCGTTTCGGCGTCGAACGTGACGGTGTCAACCTGCTCGCCGAAGGATCCTACCCGCAGGGTAACGAAATCAAGGACGGTCACCCGGAATTTACCGCCGACATGCTCAAGAAACTTGCCTGGTGGGATGATCTGACGGACGATGAGAAGCAGCTGGCCGAGGGCAAGAACTGGAAGACCGATCTTTCCGGTGGTATCCAGCGGGTGGCTATCAAACACGGTTGTGCACCGTTTGGCAATGCCAAGGCGCGGACTGTGGTCTGGACATTTCCCGACCCGGTGCCGGTGCACCGCGAACCGCTGTATACCTCGCGGCGTGACCTGGTCGAGAAGTATCCCAGCTATGAAGATCGTAAATCCTTCTATCGACTGCCCACCCGCTACGGATCCATCCAGGCCAAGGACTACACCGGCGAGTATCCGCTGATTATGACCAGTGGCCGCCTGGTGGAATACGAAGGCGGTGGCGACGAGACCCGCTCGAATCCCTGGCTGGCTGAACTGCAACAGCATATGTTCGCCGAAATCAATATTGTCGATGCCAACGATAATGGCATCAAGGACGGTGATCAGATCTGGCTGGAAGGCCCGGAAGGGGCGCGCATCAAGGTCATGGCCAAGGTGACACAGGAAGGCGTTGCCGCCGGGGTGGTGTGGATGCCGTTCCACTTCGCTGGTCACATGGAGGGCAGGGATCTCAGGGATAAATACCCGAAGGGCAGTGATCCCTACGTTCTGGGTGAGGCCTGCAACACGGCGTTCACTTACGGTTATGACTCGGTCACCCAGATGCAGGAATCAAAATGTTCCCTGTGCCGCATCAGCCGTGCCTGACAGGAAGGAGAAGCAATCATGGCCCGAATGAAATTTCTCTGTGACGCTGAACGGTGTATCGAATGCAACGCCTGTGTGACGGCCTGCAAAAACGAGAACGAGGTTCCCTGGGGCGTCAACCGCCGCCGAGTGGTGACCATCAACGATGGTTCACCGGGTGAACGCTCCATGTCAGTGGCCTGCATGCATTGCTCGGATGCACCCTGTGCTGCGGTGTGCCCCGTGGACTGCTTTTATACCACCGATGATGGCGTGGTGCTGCACGACAAGGACATCTGTATCGGTTGTGGTTATTGCTTCTACGCCTGTCCCTTCGGCGCACCGCAATTTCCCGCCAGCGGTGCTTTCGGTTCCCGCGGCAAGATGGACAAGTGCACCTTCTGCGCCGGTGGCCCGGAGGCGGACCACTCAGCAGAGGAGCAGCGCAAGTATGGCAGCAACCGCCTGGCCGAGGGCAAGCTGCCCCTGTGCGCGGAAATGTGCGCCACCAGAGCCCTGCTGGCAGGGGATGGTGATACGGTTTCCGATATCTTCCGCGAACGCGTGACCTGGCGGGGTTCTTCGGGTTTGTCATGGGGCTGGGGTGTCGCTTATTCGAAACCAGGCCTGCGTCGCGGCCGTGGTGTCGAGGGCAAGGCGACTGGTAAAGATTAGGCTGCCAGGTCGTCCGTTTACGCATAAAGCGGCTGCGTCTAGCTAGCAGCAGCAAGGTCTGTCCAGCACTGCTAGTCAGCGTAACAGGCCGCTCAGTGGGGCCTTAATCGGCCTTGGGCTGTGATGCCTTTCCTATCTACCCGACAGCAGCCTGACCAGATCCGGACGGGAAATAATTCCTTTTACCCTGTTTTCGGGGTCCGCGATGATCAAGCGCTTAATCTTGTTCTTGTCCATTAATTGAATCGCGCTCTGCAGCGGTTCGTCTTCCTTGACGGTTATCGGATTTCTTGTCATCAGGCTTTCCACCATGGTACTCCGTGTCTTTCTCGGGCGATTGCGCCGGATGACAGTATTGAGCATCTGTGTAATGACGGAATCTTCCTTGACGTTCATGGCGGCGAGAAAATCGGCTTCGGTGATGATGCCGCTCAGTCTGCCATCGACATCGACCACCGGCAGGCTGCTCACGTTCTTTTCCGCCATGATGCCCGCCGCCTTCAGCAGAGCGGTACCTTCTTGCACCGTTGTCACATTCGTGGTCATGATGTCCTTGATTTTAATGCTTTGAGACTGCTGTATCTTGGGGTGGGTCGACATGTCCTTGCCGACAAAATTCATTTGCGAGGGCAGCATAGGTACCATAGGCATATAACCGGGCAGCAGCATGTTCCAGTAGATCCAGTCGAAGGCGATCTTGCCCATATGATTGATGTGAGTTTCTTTCAGCAGGTCGAAGGGGCCGATTACCGGAGTCGGGAATTTACCTTCCATGGGTTCTACGTCGTAGTTGAAATCGATCAGTAACGCCTTGTTGAAACCCGATTCGATATAGCAGTTGGCATGTCCGTCAAAGCTGGGCAACGGTTTTTCGCCATCTATCTCGCGCAGTATATTTTCGACCACGGTTTCCGCCTCAAAGTGGGCTACGGACCCGGCCTTTGAGGTGGCGACATTCGAGTTATCGCCCAGCAGGTAAAAGTTGTCTGCCTTGCGGCTCTTCAAAGTCCTGGGGTCGGTCAATCCGTAACCCGTGCCGTCACCGAGGCCGGAGTTCTCAAGCGCATCGGGTCCCAGATTAGGCGGAATGATGCACAGCAGGTCGAACTCAATCGTATTGCCTTCATAGGATTTGATGACTTTCTTTTCAGTATTCACACTTTCAAGTGAGAAATTCGGCACGATAATAATCTGTTTGTCTTCAGCGATCCTGGACAGTACCCGGTTTGCATTAGGCTTGGTAAAGGCACCTGTAAAGGGTGTTACGAGAAAGATATCGATTTTGTCGCGTATGCCTTTCTCGTGAAAGTAATAGTCGGCGAGGAAGGCGAATTCGATGGGTGCGACGGGACACTTGATTGGCAGGTCCGAAATGTCGATGACAAGCCGGCCGGATTCCATATTCTGCAGTGCGTCCTGCATCGCCAGCGCGGAATCAAGATTGTAAAACGTATGGACACCATTCCTGCCCAGTGTCTCTTCCAGTCCTTCAATTTCGTCCGAGGCCAGATGACACCCCAGCGAGGAGATCACATAGTCGTATTCGAAAGCTCCCTCACTGGTTTCAACCCGCTTGTTTTCGTGGTCTACCCGTTGTATTTCCGCCTTCACGAACTTTGCATTCCTGGGTAACTGATCGGTGATCGGTCGCGCTATGTCACTCCGCTCCTCATAGCCATAGAGCTTGAAAGGTATGAAGAGATAGCCGGGCTGGTAGTGGTGTTCGTCAGCCTTGTCGATAATAGTGATGATCCATTTTTTAAGGTCGAGTTTGTGGCTGAGAAGATTGGCCGCGAGTGTGCCGCCGGTACCGGCACCGAGAATGACGATATTTTTCATGCGAGTTACCTTTGTTCATGGACAGGAGTCGGGCTGGTGCGCCGGCAAGACAACGGATCGTTTGTCTGCACAGAGCTCCGGCAAATGCATGCGAACTGCTGATGGTGACTGTTCCATCTCTACGAAAGTATAGTTTGTGCGTGAGGCCAGATTCGATTTTATGCGGATCAGGAACTTCTCTGTGAGTATCTTCCCGGTGATCAGCGGATTTTCAATGTAGGTGAAATTTCACTGAATAGCGTCTACAGTTAGTAGTAACAAGCAATTTGTACGTCACCTCGATCAAGAACCCGGAAAGTGCAGGGGGATCCGTATGTTGCTGCGATGGCTGTCGATCATTGTCGTAATCGCCACACCTGGCATCATTGCTGCCGAGGAGGCTGATGCGGGTCCGACGGGATATCAAGTCTACCCAGAAGCCCCCCGATTCACGGTTCAGTCACGCAAAAACACTTCAAAATTCCAGGACTGTTCGCGTTGCCACGAGGAAGGGGATACTGATCCAGAAATCCGCCGACTGAGAACACGGCATACCCGCGAAATTGATCACGGCGGCAACAGGTTCTGGTGCCTGACCTGCCACGACGGCGAAAAAATGGATTTTCTGCGTACGTCGCGTAACGAGAAAGTGGAATTTGACAGATCTTACCTCATATGCGGTTCCTGCCATGCAGATCGTCAAAGAGACTGGTTTTTTGGTGGCCATGGAAAGCGGGTAAGCGGCTGGCAGGATGAACGCATCATACTCGCCTGTACCGAGTGCCACGATCCCCACGCACCGGCCACGAAGCCACGCAAACCTCAACCAGCCCCACCTGTTCGCGTTGGCCTGGAAAGGCAGGAGATTCATCGGCCCGCAACGTCCCATGTGTGGAAACCTTAGACCATAAACACAGGGAAAGCGTAATGGCCAATAAGCAGCAAAGTGAAAAAATGTCCGAAGCGATTGATCATTACCGGCGGACATTCCTGAAGCGACTTGGCATCACCTCAGCAGCCGCTGTGAGTGCCACCTCAGCCCACGGTGCATGGGGCGGCAAGACGCTGGGCGATACGTTTGCAGATTTTTTCCAGCAACACTACCAACGCATGACGCCGGAGGAACTGAGGCAGACACTGCGCAGGATAGAACGCAAGGTGCAAAGGCAGTACGGTGCCAGCATTAACTGTACCGAGACGCCTCCCTTGGATGGGGTAGTCTTCGGTTACGCCCTGAATATCTCGAAATGCAAAGGCTATCGCGACTGCGTCGAAGCCTGTGCCACAGAAAACAATCTGGCGGCAGATATCCGCTACATCCATGTATTGGAACTGGATAAAGGCAGCAGAAATCTGGAGTTGGCGGACCGCTACTATGACCACGAAACGGTTCCGGTGCAGGGTAAGTATTACCTGCCGGTCCAATGCATGCAATGCGACAACCCGCCCTGCGTCAAGGCCTGTCCGGTTGGTGCTACCTGGAAGGAACCTGATGGTATCGTCGTAGTCGACTACGACTGGTGTATCGGCTGCCGATACTGTATGTCGGCCTGCCCCTATTCGGCACGTTTTTTCAACTGGGCCCGGCCGGACCTGCCGGCCGAAAGAATTAACCCGAATACCAATTTTCTGGGTAACCGGCCGCGCCCCATCGGCGTCGTGGAGAAATGCCATTTCTGTACCCAGCGCACCCGTAAGGGGCAACAGCCAGCCTGCCAGGAGGCCTGCCCGACGGGTGCGCGCATCTTCGGCAATTTACTGGACCCGAACAGCGAAATCCGTTACGTGTTGGAGAATAAGGCGGTGTTTCGATTGAAGGAGGACCTGGGTACGGAACCGAAGTTCTGGTACTTCAGTGACCGCTGAGGAATAGTCTATGGCCCTGCTACTGTTTTTCCGAGATGTCCTGAAAGAGCTATGGCGGGGCCCTTTTATCTACTGGCTGTGGATAATATTTCTGTGGACAATCATTGCCGTAGGCGGCTGGAGCTATATAGGGCAGCTCAAAAACGGTCTTGTCGTCACCAATATGAGCAATCAGGTGTCCTGGGGCTTCTATATATCGAATTTCACCTTTCTGGTGGGAGTTGCCGCCGCCGCTGTCATGCTGGTGATCCCTGCCTATATATTTGACCGCAAGGACATCCGCGACGTCGTCCTGTTGGGTGACACCATGGCTGTGACGGCGGTGCTCATGGCAATGCTGTTCGTTATTGTCGACATCGGCCGGCCCGACCGCATCTGGCATATGATCCCGCTGATCGGCCAGATGAATTTCCCCGCCTCTCTGCTGGCCTGGGATGTTATCGTACTGAGTGGCTACCTTCTGCTCAACCTGGGTATCTCCTTCTACCTTCTGTTCAGTCACTACCAGGGGCGGGAGGCCAAGCTGAAGGTGTATCTGCCTTTCATCATACTCGCCATCTTCTGGGCCATATCGATCCACACCGTTACGGCCTTTCTGTACTCTGCAAATGCGGGTCGCCCCTTCTGGCACAATGCGCTGCTGGCGCCGCGCTTCATCGCTTCGGCGTTCTGTTCCGGTCCGGCGCTCGCCATTATCATCCTGCAACTGGTACGCAGGCTCGTCGGCTATCCGGTCCGGCAGAGTGCCATCGACACCCTGGCCATCACCATGACCGTGGCATTACAGATTACGCTGTTCTTCGTCCTGGCCGAGCTGTTTACAGACTTTTATTTCGAACACGCTCACTCCGCCTCGGCCCGCTACCTGTTCTTCGGCCTGCACGGCGCCGCGGCGTTGACGCCCTGGATCTGGACCGCACTGGCACTGCTTGTAATCGCCGTGACAATCCTGATGATCCATCCGCTGCGGCAAAAAACGCTGCTGCTCAATATTGCCTGCGTACTGACGGTGGTCGGCGTCTGGATCGAAAAAGGCATGGGCCTGGTCATCCCCGGCTATATACCCACTCCGCTTGGAGAGATCTTTGAATACCTTCCGAACGCTACGGAGGTCAGGATCAGCCTGGGAATCTGGGCTATCGGCTTGCTGACTTTTACCCTTCTCGCCAAGGCGGGCATGGCGATCGAAAGGGGTAAGTTGCGTTTTCGTGACGACATCGAAGAACAACTGGCGGGTATCGGCAACGAAGTAGAGGAAGACTCGTTGGCAACCACTGCACCACTTCGTTCTGGCGAATAAACGGGTATCAGGAAGGAGAGCAGCTGATTACTGTTTCTTGGTTCCCTTGGCAGCTTTCAGATCGGTACCGCGCAAGTTTGCCTTGCGCAGATCGGTGCCGTGCATGTCCGCTTTGCTAAGTTTTACCTTGGTCAGACGCGACTTGCGCAAGTCCGCTCCACTCAGATTGGCACCGCTGAGATTTACCTTGCGCAGATCGGCGCCCTGAAGATTCGCCTTGCGCAAGTCCGAACCCGTGAGATTGGCCTTACGTAGCGTTGCCTTGCGTAGATCGGCCTTATGCAGATTCGCCTTGTGAAGATGTGCTCCGCACAAATCCGCGCCTTTCAGCCCCGCTTGCACCAGCCGGGCCCTGGTGAGATCGGCATCGCTCAGGTCCACTTCGTCAAGATAAGCGCCATCCAGATTCGCTTCAGCGAGCTTCGCCGTCTCCAGGACTGATTTACGGAAATCTGTAGCGCGAAGATCCGCCTTCAACAGCACGGCGTCGGTAAGATCGGCGCCGCGCAGGTCCGCATCGCGGAGATCCGCGCCGCTAAGGTCGGCGTTGCGAAGATTCGCCTTACGCAGGTCGGCGAGCTTCAGGCTCGCACCACGTAGATCGGCATCGTGCAGATCCATCCCGCTGAGGCCCATTTTATCCAGTTCGGCGCCACCAAGCTCCGGTATTACGTCGGGATTATCCTTCCGCCATTTGTGCCAGGCACCGTTACCCAGCTCAAGAACAGCGATATGTTCCTGATTGGCCATTGCAGCATTGTCCTTAGAGTGATCCGGCTGTTCGCTTGTCATATCGTGCTATCGTCCAAATCCCGTCATAGTCCGCCAGTCCTTTGGATTATATACAAGAAACAGGCCAGTGCAGCCAGTTTACAAGACGGCAGTATACGCCTTGTCGATGTCAATATGCACGCAGCCGCCATAACACCGCTCAACTGCGGCTTGCTGCCACCTGCGGGGCTCGAATTTTTTATAAGCCTGTTGCGGAGTTATCACAGGCACCGTTGAATTCACGCTTCGCTAGAAGGTGAGACCCTGATACAGACCGGCAATGAATCCAAAACCAGACTGGCCGACCTGGAGCGCCACCACTGGAAAGTGTATTACCGTGGATTCGTCCTGCTCCCACCCACGGGTGCCAGTAAGATCGGGTTTTGCTCGTCAGGGGGCGGTAAAGGAGCCGGAAGACCATGCTGCGGCGATTTGTGAGATCATGGCGGTGACTATCGCCGATAATGGCCTATCTTTTGGAGGTAGACGGTTTTTCGGGCGGGAAACACCCGTCAGCCGGTTGTTCAAACTGGGTGAAAAGATCTGCTTCTGGTTGGAAAAACCTGTTTGCGGTTGGGATGGAAAATACTGGCTGACATGCTGAATAAAACCCGAATACCTGTCATAGGTTTTGCAG
>JBDNAP010000361.1:0-4114 GCA_039768325.1 Thiogranum sp. | reverse complement strand
CGGCGCATTGTCAATCTGATCGTAGGCCTTGAACTCGCCACCCTGCTTCTCGGCACCTACTTTCGTCAACGCCGCCGTCAGGGTCGTCTTGCCATGGTCAACATGGCCGATCGTTCCCACATTCACATGCGGCTTGGTTCGTTCAAATTTTTCCTTGGACATCGGATGGCTCTCCCCGTTTGGCACTCGCCATGTTGCTATACTATATATACGTCATATACGTCGATCAGGTTTCCGCCTGATCAAATGCTGGAGCTCATAACCGGATTTGAACCGGTGACCTCTTCCTTACCAAGGAAGTGCTCTACCGACTGAGCTATATGAGCAAAACCTGCCTTGGAGCGGGTGATGGGAATCGAACCCACGTCATTAGCTTGGAAGGCTAAGGTTCTACCGTTGAACTACACCCGCAGTCTCAGCGAATAAATCGGGGTCGGAGTCACTATTGCCATCCTGCCCACAACCCTTGAGCCCCGAATACAAATTGACTCCGATCCCGATCTGTTTCCGCACTACATTTCTAACGTGGTGGAGGGGGGAGGATTCGAACCTCCGAAGGCTGAGCCGTCAGATTTACAGTCTGATCCCTTTGGCCACTCGGGAACCCCTCCGAAACGCAAGCCGCGTATTGTGATCCAGGCGCACATGACTGTCAACTCTGACGATGGATTTTCTTAGCAAAAATGAAAAGTTGACGCAACCAGGGCAAACCCGGCGACATGACCTGGTAAAGCGCTTTCTGCTATCATGCCGGCGCCCCTGGAGGCGAACCCGGCGAGATTTTCCTCCCCTCCCGGAGATCCGCGACGGCACCGGGTAGCACGGATAAATCAAACGAAGCTAAGGGATATACATGAAAGTAACCATTTACGGATCCGGTTATGTGGGGCTGGTCACCGGCGCTTGCCTGGCACAGGTTGGTAACGAGGTTCTGTGCGTCGATATCGATTCCGCTAAAATCAGGCGGCTTGAGAGGGGCGAAAGCCCGATATACGAACCGGGTCTGACAGAAATGATCCGCGCCAACCAGGCCGCGGGAAGGCTGAAATTCACCCTGGACCCCGCCGAAGGCGTAGCGCATGGCCTGTTTCAGTTTATTGC
Source organism: Thiogranum sp. (assembly GCA_039768325.1). GTDB lineage: Bacteria > Pseudomonadota > Gammaproteobacteria > DSM-19610 > DSM-19610 > Thiogranum. The sequence goes on along the minus strand of JBDNAP010000361.1, from coordinate 3,013 downwards.
CGTCGGCACGCCGCCAGACGAGGATGGATCTGCCGATCTGCACCACGTGCTGGCCGTCGCCAGGTCAATTGGCGAGCATCTCAGTGAATACCGCATTATCGTCAACAAATCGACGGTGCCGGTCGGCACGGCAGACCGGGTACGCGCCCAGACCCAGGAAGTTCTGGATCAACGTGCCTCCAAGCTCGAATTTGACGTCGTATCCAACCCCGAGTTTCTCAAAGAAGGCGCGGCGATCGATGATTTCATGCGCCCGGACCGTATCGTTGTCGGTACCGATAACCCGAGGACCACGGAGCTGCTCCGGGCTCTGTATACACCGTTCAACCGCAACCACGAACGCATTCTGGCCATGGATATCCGCTCTGCGGAACTCACCAAATACGCGGCCAACTCCCTGCTCGCCACTAAAATCAGCTTCATGAACGAGTTATCCAACATTGCCGAGAAACTGGGGGCGGATATCGAACAGGTGCGTGTCGGCATTGGCTCCGATCCGCGCATCGGCTACCAGTTTATCTATCCGGGCGCTGGTTACGGCGGCTCCTGTTTCCCGAAAGACGTGCGCGCACTCGAACAAACAGCTCTCGAGCATGACTACACACCAGAACTTTTGCACGCAGTCGAAGCCGTCAATTTCCGCCAGAAACGCAGACTTTTTGAAAAGATCTCAGCGCATTACCAGGGCCAGCTAACAGCCAGGACCTTTGCCCTGTGGGGCCTTGCATTCAAACCCAATACCGACGACATGCGCGAAGCGTCCAGCCGTGTACTGATGGAGGCGCTTTGGGAACAGGGCGCCAGGGTACGCACGTTTGACCCGGAAGCGCGCGAGGAAACCCGCCGGATTTATGGCCAGCGGGATGAACTGGTGATATGTGACTCCGCGGAAGATACGCTGCAAGGCGCCGACGCACTGGTCGTTATCACCGAGTGGAACCAGTTCCGCAGTCCCAACTTCGATCTCATCCGCAACAGCCTGAAAGAACCGCTGATCTTCGACGGCCGTAACCTGTATGACCCTGATTTTCTTGTCAAACAGGGCTTCACCTATTACTCGATCGGGCGCCGGGTGGTGCATCCGGACAGCTGACAGACATCGATGGTGAAAACTCGGGGACAGACATGATTGAAGAGTGCAGATTTTAACTCTGTCCTCCTACGCTTCCCCTCTAATCCCGAAGGAGCACTCGTTTACCTCGCCGCCGATATCGACCCGTTCAACGAGCCGGGAAGCCGTTCGCCGCTAAAAATGACGGCTGAATTCGAAGTGCTGAACATCCCCCATCAACGCTTGAAACGTTTCCGCGCTGACGTGGATAAGTCTTTCGTGATCTCCTGCCTCAAAGTAGATATCTGACTGTTCAGCCAGCCCGTCATCGAGGATAGCATCCATGTCATACACTGTACCCAACGGTGGCACCGCCCCGGGTTCACAATCATCAAACAAGGCATCCAACTCATACTCGGTGGCCAGCCCCAGATTACGATTGGTCTGCCGATGGAGCTCACCGAGGTCTACACGACAGCTTGCCGGCAATACAGCAAGCAGGTAGCCGCGATCGTCCTCCAGCACAACCGATTTGGCGATACGGTCGCCTGGAACGTGCGCCAGCTGCGCCGCCTCCATACTGGTTGACGAATAGGGATGGTTGATGACGTCAAAATCGGCATCCTGTTCAAGCAGATAATCCTCAACACGATTGGCAATGCTCATGGCAACACCCTCCTTTGCTGAACTCTCCTCCAGAGTATAGTTCAGGCTGAGGGCGCAGTCAGTCCAGTGGTCAATCCGGGGCGGGAGACCGGGGAATGGGTTTAACGTGCGATAATCCCTTCCTATACGCCTTTTCCAGTGAGCCCATGCATATCCTGATCGGCATTTTGTTGCTTTTGCTGCTGCTGTTCGGCCCCCAGCTCTGGGTACAGACGGTACTCAAGCGGCATAGTAAGCCGCGGGCCGATTTTGCAGGTACCGGTGGGGAATTTGCACGCCACCTGCTCCGGCAGCTGAAACTTGACAGCATACAGGTCGAAGCCAGCGACCAAGGCGACCATTACGACCCGCACAGCAAGGCCGTTCGACTGACCCCTGACAAGCTGAATGGGAAATCGCTGACGGCAATCACTGTAGCTGCCCATGAAGTAGGGCACGCATTACAGGATAAACTGGGCTACAAACCGCTGCTACTGCGCAGCCGGCTGGCAGTGCTGGCACAAATCGTACAGCAACTGGGCAACGGCCTGTTTATTCTGGCACCGCTGGTCACGGTGCTGACCCGTGCACCTTCGTCTGCCCTTCTCATGCTGGCGGCCGGTGTGGCCAGCTTTGGCTCGGCGGCACTGGTCCATCTGATCACTCTACCGGTAGAGTGGGACGCCAGTTTTCGCCGTGCCCTGCCCCTGCTTGAAGCGGGCGGTTATTTGTCCGGGCAGGACCAGAGAAAGGCCCGGCAAATCCTGACTGCCGCTGCTTTTACCTATGTTGCCGGATCCCTGGCAAGCCTGTTAAATTTATGGCGCTGGTTGCGTTGGTTCAGACGATAAAACGCTCAAGCGTCCGGCACCCGGCGCCGATGCCATCTACTACAACAGACTGAAGGGAACGGCACGCCGTGATGAAACGGATACCACTTGTTCTGCTATTTTTTCTTGGTGGACTGATCACCCCGTTGAACGCCGGTGCCCGGGACATGGATGATCAGTATGCGGTGTTTGGCGTCGGCGCCGAAAACTGCGCTGCTTATCTGGTTGCCCGCGACCAGAGCGGTATCGCTGAACGCTGGTATCATCACTGGCTGGCCGGCTACCTGTCTGCTGTTAACAACGCCGGCGCCAGCACTTACAACATCCTCGGCGAAAAGAGCATGGCCGATATACTTGACTGGCTGGAAGGCTATTGCGCCGCCAACCCGAATATCAACTTCTCGAATGCCGTCGCCTACATGGTCAGCATTCTCTATGCTGACCGGCAAAACATGGCGCCCGGCAAACAAGGTGGCTGGAACAAGTT
>JBDNAP010000360.1:0-5401 GCA_039768325.1 Thiogranum sp. | reverse complement strand
TTGGCCCTGATCGGAATTACCGCCGGTTTGTTGGGGCTCGACATCGCGTTTGGCTTCATGTCCTTGCTCGGTGCCATGAGCCTGGCCGGCATGATGATCAAGAACGCCATTGTGCTGCTTGATCAGGTCAATATCGAGATCGCCGAGGGCAGGAAACCCTATGATGCAGTACTCGCTGCCGCTGTCTCGCGTCTGCGACCAGTGATCCTGGCCGCCGCGACCACCGTGCTGGGAGTAGCCCCCCTGTTACAGGATGTATTCTGGATTGGCATGGCAATTACCATTATGTTTGGCCTCACCTTCGGTACCATGCTCACCATGGTTGTGGTGCCGGTGCTCTACGCCACCCTGAATCGATTGCATCCACCGGAGCAAGATGTTGAACCCGCGGCTGACAATAAGAAGTTGGGCCAACCTGGCTAGTGTGCCCCGCCACTGATATTGACCCATTGATTGACAGGCTCTTCCCCTGACCGAGTGGATAGTCTTGTCAGCAACAGGAGAATCCGCCGACCCGGACCTGCTATTTTCACGGCTCCGCTTATAAAAGATTTATTTGCCCAGTACGTGGCGTATTTCCGGCAACAGCCGCATCACGCATTCTCTGCCCTCCAGCATCGCCTCTTTGGCCCGGTAAAATTCCAGAAGACCGATGTGTGACAGCTTTGGGTTCAGCATGATATCAGGCGGATCACCCGCCAGCCTGCTGCGCGTGATTCTATCTTGTGCGATGTTCATAGAACCGGCGATTGCATCGAACAGACCGGGCGACGCAGGCCTTTCTCTGTCGTCTTTAAAGAAGGATGGCGAGTACTTATTGACGGCTTTTGAAAATTTGTCCAGGATGTTCCCCATGTCCGACTCTTGCACGTTGTGTTCCTGAATGAAGTGCTTACCGACGATATCCCCATTCAGGTTAACCGATATCACTGTATCGGCTCCTAAGGCGCGGCAGACCGACACAGGCACCGGATTGACCAGTCCGCCATCGACCAGCCATCTGCCCTGATCCTGAAATGGCGGGAACAGACCTGGGAGGGATATGGATGCCCAGACTGCGTCTATGAGAAGACCCCGGCTAAACCATACCTCTCTTCCCGTCTCCAGATCAGTTGCAACGGAGGCAAAAGTTGTTGTCATGTCCTCAATAGCCTGTTGCTCGCGACAGACGTATTGGAGGAAAAATTCATGCAACTTTTCGGTGTCCACAAAACCGTTCAAGGACAGATTCACCTCAAAGAATCTGGCAAGACCCACTTTGCTCAACGAGCAGACCCAGTTTTCCAGACGCTCAAGGTTACCCGAAACGTATGAGGCGCCCACTATCGCACCGATTGAACAGCCGCACACGATCTCCGGATGGATATCCAGCTCCGATAGCGCATTAATGACGCCGATATGTGCCCAGCCTCTGGATGCGCCACCACCCAGAGCAAGACCGATACGTGAAGGCCGTCGTACTTTACGCCTCACCTTGATATTTTCCTTTTCCACCCGCTTAGTGTGCAGTTTAATTCAGGCGGCCGTTAAACCATAGCCTCTGCAAACAGCGACAGACCGCCCGGGCTTCCGCCGGGAGGAGAGTCGTGTATGTTTAAGGGATGGCTACCGCACACCTCAGATTCTACGAAGAGTTAAACGACTTTCTGCCGCCATCGCGGCGCAAGGTGGAATTTGAACACCGCTTTGAGCGACGCACTTCGATCAAGGACATGATTGAATCACTGGGTGTGCCCCACCCCGAGATCGAGCTGATCCTGGTGAATGGCCGGTCGGTGGACTTTTCCCATATTGTCGAGGATGGCGACCATGTCAGTGTGTATCCGATGTTTGAAAGCCTGGATATTTCATCGCTGATACGCCTGCGCCCCGCTCCACTGAGAGACCCCCACTTTGTCGTCGATAGCAACCTGGGCCGTCTGGCCCGCTATCTGAGATTCCTGGGCCTGGACTGCCTGTACCGGAACGATTTCAGCGATGAGACGGTGTCCCGGATCAGTCAGCAGCAACACCGCATTGTCTTGACCCGTGACCGTCGTCTGCTGCAGCGCAAAATCATCACCCACGGTTTCTATGTGCGGGCGGTTAATCCAAGGGACCAGGTTCGGGAAGTGCTGCAACGGCTTGACTTGCATGGATTAGTCCGGCCGTTTACCCGCTGCACGCGCTGCAATGGTGTCTTGCAGGCGACGCTGAAGGAAACCGTCGACCATCAGCTGGAGCCGAAAACCCGACGCTACTACGACCGGTTTCTGCAATGTGAGCAGTGTGGACAGGTTTACTGGCAGGGCAGCCACCATAAGCGGGCGCGGCAGCTGATCCGGGAATTGCTCACAAAACCTGCCAAGCGGTGAATCTTTCCGTATGATACAGCCCCTGACATTTGAGTTGCATTTCAGGGTGGGGCAAAGTGAGCAAGGCGGAGGTCACGATTCGCGGTCTGCTGGAGCTGGCCGACGTCGAAATCAATGGCAACAACCCACACGACGTCCAGGTCAATGACCAGGCATTTTATCGGCGTGTATTCAGCGGTGGCCCGCTCGGGCTCGGTGAAGCCTACATGGACGGTTTGTGGGACTGCGAGGCCCTCGATGACTTTATTTACAGGGTGCTGCGTGCCGACCTGGAGCACAGTATCTCACCACTGAAACTGCTGCTGCCCGTGCTCTGGGCCAAGCTGGTCAACCTGCAGAGCCCCGGCCGTGCTTTCCGTATCGGAGAACGCCACTACGATATCGGCAACGACCTCTACCAGCTGATGCTGGATCAACGCATGGTCTATACCTGCGGTTACTGGAAAGATGCCAATAATCTTGACGACGCCCAGGAAGCCAAACTGGATCTGATTTGCCGAAAAGTGTGCCTGAAGCCCGGCATGCGGGTTCTCGACCTCGGTTGCGGCTGGGGCAGCTTTGCCGGTTTTGCGGCCGAACACTACGGGGTCGAGGTGGTCGGCGTCACGGTTTCAAAAGAGCAGATCGAGTATGGCCGGCAACGCTACAAGGATCTCAACGTCGATCTGCGCTTCCAGGACTACCGGGAAGTCAAGGAGTGCTTTGACCGCATCGTCTCCATCGGCATACTGGAACACGTTGGCCCGAAAAACTACAGGACCTTCATGGACGTCGTCGCAGGCAACCTGGCAGACGATGGCCTGTACCTGCTGCATACCATCGGCACCAACACAAAGGCCCTGTCAGTCGATCCCTGGACCGACAAATACATCTTTCCTGGCGGTGTGTTGCCGGTACTGCAGCAGATAGATGGCGCCACCGAAGGCGTTTTTATCCTTGAAGACCTGCACAACATCGGCACCCACTACGATCCGACGCTGATGGCCTGGATGGCCAATGTAGACAAGCACCGTCAGGAGCTGGAAAATCTCGGTTATGACGAGCGTTTTTACCGTATGTGGCGCTATTATCTGCTGGGTGCCGCCGGTTCCGACCGTGCCCGCCGCAATCAGTTGTGGCAAATCGTCTACAGCAAAAAGGGTCTTGACGGCGGATACGAATCGATCCGTTGATACCAAGCTTTTACAAATTCCTGAATAACTAAGGATCTGGTCATGATAAAATTTATCTGGAATCTTCTGGCACTCCTGGGTCTGGCTATCGTGGCAATCCTGATTGCCGGGTTCGTCAAATATCCGTCCGAGATGAAATCACTGATGGAATTTGACGATCAGGCCTTGAGCGCCTACGCGGCTATGGGCAAGACGCTGCTGGAAACGGGTAACGGTGCGGAGGCAACGGTCTGGAAAGTTCCTGTCACCGACGGACTGACCGCGCAGGATGTCGAAGACACCATGAAGTTTGTTGCCAACGAACACAACTTCCAAAATGTCGGTGAGCTCCCTCTCTACAAACAGGTCGAGGCCATGAGCGGCGAACCCTCCCGCTTCATCAAGATTTACATGTTCTGCAATGCCTTGACCGCCGCCAGAATGATGGCCTACAGCGATGCCTATTCCGCCTACCTGCCCTGCCGCATCACGCTGGTCGAGGACAGCAGTGGCAAACTCTGGTTGTACACCTTGAACATGGACCTCATGATTCATGGCGGTAAAGAACTCCCGCCCGAACTGAAGGAAGAAGCCCTGCAGGTCAAGGAAATCATCCTCGATATCATAAACCGTGGTGCCGAAGGTGATTTTTAAAGCCTAGGCGTCTGTCGGCACGCCGGCATGAAAAGCGCAGACGTCATCATTGTCGGGGGCGGACCTGCCGGCTCGAGCTGTGCCTGGAGCCTGAAACGACAGGGTGTGGATTGTCTGGTGCTGGACAAAGAACCGTTTCCGCGCGCCAAGCTGTGCGCGGGATGGATAACGCCGGAAGTGGTCGAGGACCTGGAAATGGACATCGCCGGTTATCCGCACCGTTTCCTGTCATTTAAAAAGCTCCACTTCCATTTTCCTGTGATCGGTCTCAGCCCGCCAACCGTACAGCACTCGATTCGCCGTTACGAGTTCGACGCCTGGCTGCTGGAGCGCTCCGCGGCTCCCGTTGAAACCCATAAGGTGCAGACCATTCGCCGGCAAGGTGAAGAGTACGTGATCGATGAGCAGTACCGCTGCAGGTACCTGATTGGCGCCGGGGGTACGCGCTGTCCGGTATACCGCGAACTTTTCCGGCAGCTGAGCCCGCGCGCTGCTAAAAAACAGGTGGTGGCCCTGGAAGAGGAATTCCCCTATGACTACCGCAACGGTAAATGTCACCTGTGGTTCTTTGAAAAGAAACTGCCGGGTTATTCCTGGTACGTACCCAAGGCCGATGGTTATATCAACATTGGTATCGGTGCCATGGCTGAAAAACTGAAAACACGGGGTGGCGATATCAAGTCACACTGGAATCATCTGACCCGTAAACTGGAGCGCAGGCGCCTGGTCAGGGGGCACGACTTCAATCCCAAAGGCTACAGTTACTACGTGCGCGGAAAAGCGGAGAATTTCCGCAGCGGCAACGCCTTCATCACCGGCGATGCTGCCGGTCTGTCGACAAAAGACATGGCAGAAGGTATCGGACCGGCGGTCAAAAGCGGCCTCATGGCAGCCGATGCCATTGTCAATGGTACAAGCTACGACCCCAATGAGATCAGCAGAAAATCCTTTGATACGAAACAGCTTATGCTTTCCTGGCTGTTGCGCAAACCGTATTCGGCCAGTTGATACCGCTACGCCGGCGGGGTTCCTTATCGTAATTTCATCCTGTTGAGCTTAGGGCTCAGGTGGGAATGGCACTAGTTGAGCCTGTTTAACCCATTGTAGGGCCGAATTCATTCGACCAACCACGTTACCATTCCATCTATCATCCCGGATATAGCCACAATGTGGGTAGCCGCCAACAGCTACTGGCCGAATAAATTCGACCCTTCTATGAGAAGTCGTTTGTCAAGGGTTATT
>JBDNAP010000359.1:0-4526 GCA_039768325.1 Thiogranum sp. | reverse complement strand
TGGGACCCTGGTCGCTGAGTGGTGGGGCGGACCTGTTTCCCTTGCAACTGTCGGCAGGCAAGCAGGACAGCGGCCTGGCCCTGCCGCTGCAGGCCGGCGGCAAGCCACCGGTGCTGCAGGGCGAAGACGGCCTGTCGCGAAAAAGTGGCAGCCCGGGTAACGCCTCTTATTACTATTCTTTTACGCGTCTGCCGACGCGCGGTGAACTGCGCATCGGCGCTGCCAGCTACCGTGTGGCCGGGGATTCCTGGCTGGATCGCGAGTGGTCCAGCTCTGCGCTCGATGCAGATCAGGCCGGCTGGGACTGGTTCGCCCTGCAACTGGAGGACGGCCGTGAGTTGATGTTTTACCGCTTGCGTGACAAACAGGGCCGGGCGCATCCGTACAGCCGAGGCAGCCTGGTGCAAGCCGATGGCAACAGCCAGGCGCTGTTGCCGGATGCCGTGAAGCTGACGCCGCTGCGTCACTGGCGGGCCGAAGACGGTGCACGTTATCCGGTTGCCTGGCGTCTGCAGGTCGCCGAACACGGGCTGGACCTCGAAGTACAGGCACTGCTGGATGAGCAGCTGATGGATCACAGCGTGCATTACTGGGAGGGCGCTGTGCGGGTGTCAGGCAGTCACCGCGGCAGGGGTTACCTGGAGCTGAGCGGCTACCAGCCAATCAATGACCGCTAGGGGCGGCCCCTGACGGCGATGGCGGTTGAATTGGTGCTGAACTGCCGTTCCATTCCAATCCGCTCCATGCCTCTGTCTCTTCACAGTTTGTCATGAGGGGACATTTTTTCAGTGTCCAGGCCCGGCGTGTTTGCCGGCCGTTCAGACACAGCTTTTACACAAGTTAACAATTGCCCCCTTGTCGGCGCGTCCGGGTTGGCGAAGAATTCAGGTCAGGGAAAGCAGCCGGTGTCGCGGCCGATGGAGGGCTGGCCGAGTGAACGCTGAGAGACCTGAATAATAGCGCGTAGAGGAGAGAAACCGTCATGAACCGTAGCATCGAGGAGATCGAGGGCATCGGCCCGAAATACGCAGAAATGTTAAGGGCGGCTGGTGTCATGAATACCGGTCAGCTGCTCGCCGAAGGTGGCGAGCGTAAACGCAGGGTGCAGTTGGTGGAACGTTGCGGCATAAACGAGAAGCTGATCCTTAGATGGGTCAATATGAGTGACCTGTTCCGCATCAAGGGTGTCGCCGGGCAGTGGGCCGAATTGCTGGAGGCCTCCGGTGTCGATACTGTCAAGGAATTGCGCAACCGCAATCCGGAAAACCTGGCTGACAGGATGCGCGAAGTCAACCAACAAAAGCGCCTGGTTAAACAGGTGCCCAATGCTACACAGGTAAGGTCCTGGGTTGATCAGGCAAAAAAACTGCCGCCGGCGGTTACTTATTGAGATTCCCGGCTGGAGGTCGAGGATATGAAACTGATGCAGGGGAAGCACCGGGTATATGCCACCTGACGGTGGCTATTTGGCGCTCAGCGATGCTGACGCCAGGGCAGCGGGTTGTCTATATGGGGTCCATGAGCCCATGACCTCTTAGACACCCATCTCCTCCAGCTGCCACCCACTTTGGCGGGCTTTTAGCCCGCCTTTTTTTTGTCTGCATGGTAGGGAATGACCAGACAGAAACAGGAGCCCCGGCCTGGCTCGCTGGTCACCTCAACCTGGCCGCCGTGTCGCCGGGCAACGACGTCAACCAGGGCAAGTCCGAGTCCGGCCCCCTGTATGTCCTCTGGGCCTGTTTGCGCTACCCGGTGAAAGCGGTCGAACAGGCGCGGGAGTTCTCCAGCAGGAATCCCGCAACCCTGGTCAGTGACACAGCAGCGCGCCGCAACACTGTCCAGTGTCAGGGTTACTGTTACATCGCTGCCTGGCTCGCTGTACTTTATGGCGTTGTCCAGAAGGTTGACCAGGGCACGTTCCAGCAACCCGCCGTCGCCCGATATCCATGCCTCATCGATGTCGAACTGCTGCTGCAGCTGGATGCCGCGACCCCTGGCCTGTCCCCAGACCTGTTCGCTCGCATTCAGGATGATGCTGACCATATCGACATCGCGGAATACAAAACCTTCACTGCTTTCCGCGCGTGCCAGGTGCAGAAACTGTTCGGCAAGGTTGAGCGTTTTGCCGGTATGGGATTCCATGCGCCGAATCAGTGTGGCGAGTTCATCCGCCGGTCTCTGGGTCTTGGCAAGCTCCAGTAAAGCGGTCAGTGATACCAGCGGGGCGCGCAGGTCATGAGAGAGGAAGTTGAGCAGCTCGTTGCGCTTGCGTTCACTGGCCTTGAGCAGGCTGATATCGGAGAAATTGAACACCAGTCCGGACAGTCGGACCGATGCCGTATTCAGTGAGGCTACCTGTACCAGCAGGTCGCGACCGTTGCGGTGCTGTGCGCCGGACTGAGAGCGTTTGCCTTCGAGCATGACCTGGCGCAGCAGATCGGGCCATTGGCCGGCCTGCTCCAGTATCACGTCGCTCAATAAATCCATCAACGGCAGGCCGATCAGGTCCTGATTGTCATCCCCGCGCAGGTACCAGGCCGCGCGGGCATTGGACAGAAGTACCTGACCACGGAAGTCTGCCACCACCACGCCATCGGCCATGTTGGCCAGACTGTCATCGATAAACTGGCGCAACTCGCGTAACTGACTGGTAGCCTGCTGAACCTGGGCGATCCGCGACTGTATGTCCTTTGCCGCGCTCTGCAAGTCGATATTGTGGTTGATACCTGATTGTTTTATGAAACTGTCCAGCAGGCGTCGTTCGGATGCTGCAGGTGGTTGTTCGCTGTGCCAGCGCAAACCCAGCAGGCGTGGTTGCGGTTCGTGCTCCAGGCGGGTCCACAGGCAGTCACCACACGCTTGCCAGCGTTGCTCAAAATCCATGTCCGGCGGCATCTCCGGTGCGTCGCCTGAATGCCTGAGGAGTTGCCGCCTGTTATCGAACAGACTCCAGCCGCTCACCGGCAGTAAACGGGTGATGAAATCCATGGAAGCCTGTTCGGATATATGGCGCGTGCCGGAAAGCGCTGCCTGCTGCCGGTGCATCTGATCGAGCTCCTGGCCCAGATAACGCATGGCGGATTCCAGGCGGCGCCAGCTCCACAGTGGGTAGCTCAGGGTAATGGCAAGTAACGCCGATGTCGGTGCAAACCACAGGTGCAGTCCCATCAGCAGTGCGGCGCTGACCGCCAGGGTAGACACCAGCACAGCCGCGGTCACCAGCAGGTTGCTACGCGGGGCCAGCCTGGGGAAGGCCAGTACGGGCAGCAGGGTGAGCAATCCGCTCAGCAGCATCTGCCAGGTTTGCTGCAGCGGTGATATGACCAGGCCGCGACGCAGTGTGTCCAGAATATTGGCGTTGATTTCAACACCGGACATGGAGTGGCTGAAACCTGAAAAGGGTGTCGGCAGCGCATCGCCCAGCCCCGCCGCCGTGGTACCGATCAATACGTACTTGTCGCGAAAGGTGCCGGGAGAAAAATCGCCATCCAGGACCTGGCGGTAGGAAATGTGCGGAAAATGCCCGGGAGGCCCGGCAAACGGGATGAGCAAGGCATGACTGCGCACCCACAGCAGCGGGGATTCCAGCGTTTCCCGCGGCGCGGGCGCCTCGAGTTCAGTACCGCTTGCCTCACCGGCCATCTGCAGCATGGCGAGACTCAAGTGTGGCCAGTGCGGGCCACCCAGCCCTTCGAACAGATAGAGGGAGCGCGCGATGCCATCCGGGTCGAGTTCGACGTGAACATGTCCCATGGCAGCGGCAACGCTGGCCAGTTCGGGGAAGGGCATGGTTTCGATCGGTTGACCGTCACGCCGTGGTTGTTCCATCAGAACCGGTAATCCAACCCGGCCGCTGTTTCTGACCGCGGCGACGAACTCTGCATCGTCGAGCGGACGCTGCAGATCCGGCTCGGCAAAAATAACGTCAAATGCGACGGCCTTCGGTTGTTCGTTCTTCAGACGGTCCAGCAGCGCCGCGTGCACCGCACGTGACCAGGGCCAGCGCCCCAGTTCGCGCAGGGTTGCCTCATCGATGGCGACAATGACGATATCGTCGGGCGGCGGACGCTGCCAGAGGCGCAGTTGGGCGTCGTAGAAAACGCGGTCCCAGCGCCATAACCAGTCGCCGTATGTTAGCAGCAGGGCAAGGCCGACGATCAGGGCGGCAAGTACGGCGCGTTCAGCAGAAGCGACAGGTCGCCTGCTGGACAGTGTCACAGTACCAGTAACAGGGGTAGCAGAAATATCAGCAGCCCCCAGTAGTGATGTGGCGGGACCTTCAGCTCCCGCGTCTGGGTGTACTGACTGACTTCGGCCTGTGCGGTTTCGGCGCGTATTCTGAAATAGTAGGTCTGGGATGGCGGGCGTTTGATCTCCGCGCGGGGTTCGGGCACTTTGATGTCGGTGACCATCTGCGCGAAGGCCTGATCTTCGGCAAGCTGTAGACGGTAGGCGGTGGCATGTTCGACCGCCTGCCAGGTGAACACCAGCGTTGCGTCTTTCACCTCCGGCGTCTCGACAGACGC
>JBDNAP010000055.1:0-5648 GCA_039768325.1 Thiogranum sp. | reverse complement strand
TCTTTGACTGTTTCGCCACTGCTCAGATTCACGCGCAGTACATTCTGTGTCCAGGCCATGTCACGATTCTCCTGTCATCAGTTTTGCCGGGTGAAGTCCGCGGGGGTTGTGCGGGATTGCGGTATGTTAAAGCTGGCCGGCCCCATGGGGCGCTGTTGCGCCCAGGCGCGCATCCTGTCCAGTCCGGTATTGTCGAGGTCGACGTAGCTGATAGCGCCGGTGGGGCAGGCTTTTGCACACCAGGGATCGCCACCACAGAGATCACACTTAATAACCTTGCCCGAATCCTGGTTGTAGTTCACCGTTCCAAACGGGCAGGCGATGGTGCAGACTTTGCAGCCGACGCAGATATCCTCGCGGACTTCCTTCGCACCTGTGGCGGTGTTGAGGACGATGGCCTCGACCGGGCAGGCGTGCAGACACCAGGCCTCCTCGCACTGGGTACAGGTGTAGGGTGCGAAGCGTCCTTCGTCATGAAAGTTGAACACCTTGATTCTCGACCTGGCTGGATTGAAAACGCCCTCGTTTTCATAAGAGCAGGCGAGTTCACACTGCAAACAGCCGGTACATTTCTGGGGTTCGAGGTTGAGTGCTCTTAACATGCGGGTACTCCTGGATTGACGGGTATCCGGGCATGCAGCGGGGACCCGGTCGGGGTAGCGCTGCTCGTGCCAGACGCGGCACCCATTGAGTATAGACGCAAACTGCTGTCGCGCAAGAGAACCCGCGGCCGACGGTTTTTGTCAATCGCGATCTCGCCGTGGTCTGCTTCGAACTTGCGTTGTTGCGGTATTAACAGGTCCTGGCGCGGTGCAGGCATGCATGGCATGCCCTTTCCCGGGTTCGCTGCATGGGGCAATATCAGTGGCAGGGTGCGCCGGGCCCGTCGGCCAACTTCTGCATTCAAATGCTTGGGTGTTGGCGGGAACAATGCAGCGGAATCAGAAACGCCCCGACACCGCATGCCCAGACCTGGTGGCTCAACCCCATTTTTCGTCGGGGCTTTCAGCGTATGCTGGCACCTGTCGCCTGTCTCTATGCCTGCCGAGGCGCTCCAGGGTGATTTGACGGTTGCCCGTTTGGCTGTGACAGAGCTTAACTGATTGTCACCTGATCTTTATCACCCTTGTTACACACTAAATATAGCTGTTGTCTGCCTGTCTGCAAGCTGATCTTGCCGTTAATTGATTCAGATCAAGTTTTGTCGCATGCTGAATGATTAGGGTAAAATTGTCCGTTAGCCACGAGTGGGCGGCTGGCGTGAATTCGAAGAGCTTACGGCTATGGAGGAGCTCAGGGCGATGAAAGAACTGAGACATAAGGATAGAAGACACGACTTCGATTCAACTCAACTCTTCCCGTTTTTTGACCGGTCAGGGCGCATTGTGCATCAGGATCGTCGGACAATGCCGGATCGGCGTCTGAATGATATCTACCTCGAAGTAGTGTCAGGACGGGCAATGAATCTTGGCGGTGACAGGTTCCACTAGTGTTGAGGCCCGCCAGGCGGGGTGGGGCATTGATACATCATCCCATTTGACGACGCGGGGCGAATTCAGGCTTGGTAATTTACCGATCATGGAGCTAAGCACCCAGCAGGACTGGCTTGCGGCGGATCTCGATCACGTCTGGCATCCCTACAGCGCCATCGGCGCCGATCTCCCCGTGTACCCGGTTCAGTCCGCCCGGGGTGTGCGCCTGCACCTGGCGGATGGACGCGAGTTGATCGATGGGATGTCCTCCTGGTGGTGTGCTATCCACGGCTACAACCACCCAGTGTTGAACCATGCCGTGGAAAAACAGCTCGCTGATATGGCGCACGTCATGTTCGGTGGCCTGACACACCGCCCGGCCGTGGAACTGGCGCAACGGCTGGTCGCGCTGACACCCGATCCGTTACAGACGGTTTTTTTTGCTGATTCGGGTTCCGTTGCCGTAGAAGCAGCTATGAAAATGGCCCTCCAGTATTGGGCGGCGAAAGGCGAAACGGGTAAGCAGCGCTTCCTGACGATACGTCACGGTTACCATGGTGACACCCTGGGGGCCATGTCGGTGTGCGATCCGGTGACCGGCATGCACAGTTTGTTTTCCGGGTCCCTGCCACAACAGGTTTTCGTCGCTTCCCCAGAATGCCCGTTTGGTTCACCGAACTGCGGAGATGACAGCCGGGCGATGGCGGCTGCGCTGCAGGAACAGTCCGGAAAAATCGCCGCTGTGATTCTGGAACCCATCGTGCAGGGTGCCGGCGGCATGCGATTTTACTCCGCCGATTACCTGCGTCGTGTACGTGGCTTATGTGATCAACACGGCGTTTTATTGATCGCCGATGAAATCGCGACCGGGTTTGGCCGAACCGGAAAGCTGTTTGCCTGCGAACACGCCGGCATTGCCCCCGATATCCTGTGTCTCGGCAAAGCGCTTACCGGCGGCTACCTGACCCTGGCAGCGACCCTCACAACGCGCGAAGTCAGTCACGCCATCGCCTGCGAGGCGCCCGGGCTTTTTATGCACGGACCGACCTTTATGGCCAACCCCCTGGCTTGTGCAACGGCCCTGGCCAGCATTCAACTGCTGCTGGACTCCCCCTGGCAGGCACGTGTGCAGCGTATTGAACAGCGCTTGCGTGATGGTCTGGAAGCTTGCCGGAAACTGGACCATGTTGGTGATGTAAGGGTGCTGGGCGCTATCGGAGTTGTCGAGTTGAAGCTGGTGCTGGACATGAAAACCGTACAGCCTGCGTTTGTTCAGCAGGGGGTCTGGGTCAGACCTTTCGGCCGACTCGTCTACCTGATGCCGGCTTTCGTAATCAATGATGAGGATCTTGGTATTCTGACGGGAGCTGTGGTTTCGGTAGTCAGGGGTTTGAGTGAGGCTTCGGGCCGACTGTCAGCCGCCGGATGACGTCATTGATAGCCCGCTTCACGGATTCGTAGGCATTGGGAAAGACAACAGGCTTACCAACGCATCAAGCTGAAAGTGTATCGATTCAGGTTTGGTCGGCCAGACCATGCCTGTACTGGCAGTATAGAAAGCTTACTGCTTCAATCGATACCCGGTCTTGAACATCCACCACACGACGAGCAGGCAGGCGGCCAGGAACAGCAGAACCATGGACAGGCTCAAACCCACGCTCACGTCGGAGACTTCGAAAAAGCTCCAGCGAAAACCGCTGATCAGATAAACCACCGGGTTGAACAGGGTGACGGTCTGCCAGGCAGGCGGCAGCATGCTGACCGAATAGAAGCTGCCGCCGAGAAACACCAGCGGCGTTATGATCAGCAGGGGGATGAGCTGCAGTTTTTCGAAACTGTCCGCCCACAGTCCGATAATGAACCCGAACAGGCTGAAAGAAATGCAGGTCAGGACCAGGAACCCCAGCATCCATACTGGATGGGCGATTTCCAGGGGCACAAAGAAGCCGGCTGTCGCCAGGATGATCAGGCCAATGATCAGGGACTTGGTCGCTGCCGCCCCCACGTAGCCCAGCAGGAGTTCAAAGAAGGATACCGGAGCGGACATAATTTCGTAGACGGTGCCGGTGAATTTGGGTAAGAAAATACCAAAGGCAGCGTTGGAAATGCTCTGCGTCAGCAGCGCCAGCATCATCAGTCCGGGCACGATGAATGATCCGTAGGGTACCCCCTCGATCTGCTCGATGCGTGACCCGATGGCCGAGCCGAATACCACGAAGTACAGTGATGTGGACAACACCGGCGAGGCGAAGCTCTGCAGCAGGGTCTCCCAGGCACGCAGCATTTCGTATTTGTAGATCACCTTGACGGCGTTTGTATTCATGATTTCGCTTTTACCAGATTGACGAATATTTCTTCCAGAGAACTCTGCGTGCTTTTCAGGTCTTTCAGTACCAGGCCGGCCTCCCTGATCGCCTGCAGCAGACCACTGATGCCAGTGCGTGCATTGTGAGGGTCATAGGTATAGGTGAGTCGACCGCCATCAGCCGACAGGTCCAGTGCCCATGGAGCCAGCACACCAGGCACGGCACTCACGGTCTCTTCGAGCTCTACGATCAGTTGCTTTTTGCCAAGTTTATGCATTAATGCCGCTTTGTCATCCACCAGCAACAGTTCACCGTCGTTGATGATACCCACACGGTCGGCGATCGCCTCGGCCTCTTCGATATAGTGGGTGGTCAGGATGATGGTAACGCCGGACTCGCGCAGACGTCGTACCAGCGTCCACATGTCCTTGCGTAATTCCACGTCCACGCCCGCCGTGGGCTCGTCCAGGAACAGCACCGATGGTTCGTGCGACAGGGCCTTGCCGATCAGCACCCGCCGCCTCATGCCACCCGACAGTGCCATCAGCTCGCTGTCTTTCTTGTCCCACAGCGACAGGTCCTTGAGTAGCCGCTCCAGGTAGCCCGGGTCGGGATCTTTGCCGAACAGGCCGCGGCTGAAACAAAGCGTGTTCCACACCGTATCGAAGGCACCGAGCGAGAGTTCCTGCGGTACCAGGCCGATCATGCTACGCGTGGCCCGGTAACCTGCGACAATGTCATGGCCACCCACCGTTACCGAGCCCGAACCGGCATTGACAATCCCGCAGATAATCGAAATCAGCGTGGTTTTGCCGGCGCCGTTTGGACCAAGCAGCGCGAGTATTTCACCGGCTGCGATGTCCAGGGTCACGCTCTTCAGGGCCCGGTGGCCGCTGGCATAGGTCTTGGACAGATTCGATATGGAGACTATGGGCTGCATTTTGAATCCCGCTGATCCCGCGCTTGACGGTGCGATTGAATCGATCTTGCAGGAGACCTCGCGAACCTGCTCAGATTTGCATTCCCTCGCGTACTTTTTCGATTAATCCCGGCATGTCATTTTCCAGCGAGTCGAGCAATTGCTGCGGGGTTCCGGTATCCGCATCGTATTTCGCGCTCCAGCGCATCATCTCCAGCAGGACCGGTGCGAGATCAAGGCCCTTGTCTGTCAGGCGGTACAGAATCCGGCGTTTATTTTCCGGGTCCCCGGACTTTTCGATAAGGCCATCGGTTTCGAGGCACTTCAGGCGATCGGCGAGTACAGTGGTCGCGATGCCTTCCCCGGACTCGAGAAATTCTCCATAGGTCTCTTTGCCCCTGAACATCAGGTCACGCACGACAAGCAGACTCCATTTGTCGCCGAACCGGTCCAGGGCAAAGGTAACTGGGCATTTCGATCGGCGTTTTTTGCCGCTACACAACATGATTCATAATCTTTGAAGCAATGCTTGCATTATACAAGTATTTACCTATACTGCTATCACTTGCATATTAAAAGTATTTTATCGGGGAGGAAAAGCCATGCAGCTCCATGTCGTCGTAGGATCCGGAAACTGCCGTAAAGTACAGGCCACCATCAGCAGCCTCGGCATTGACGTTGATATTGAATACCTTGATTTTTTCGCCGGGGATCTGAGCCGGCCCGAGTACCTCGCACTCAACCCGAATGGCCGGGTGCCTACCCTGACCGACGGCGACTTCACGCTCTGGGAATCGAATGCCATCATGCAGTACCTGGCCGACACGATACCGGCTAACCCGCTGTTCCCCCGGGAACCGCGGATCCGCGCCGATATCGTCCGCTGGCAGTGCTGGGAGCTGGCGCACTTCAATAACGCTTTCGCTACCGTTGCCTTTGAGACCGTGCTTA
>JBDNAP010000358.1:0-3091 GCA_039768325.1 Thiogranum sp. | reverse complement strand
GGTGCATCGTGGCGCTCGCGCAGTTCGTTAAAAAAGCCAAGGTCGAGATAGATTTTCTGGTCAGCGGGACAGTAGAACGGTCCCATGGCGGCCTGCCCCATGCCGCAGGCTGAGTTTACCGCATTACGAAACAGCACCAGCTTAGGTTCCCTGTAACCTTGGCCATGTCCCTCGAGCAGGCTATGCCAGGCCTCCTCGGTGTCTCCCAGTACGACAGAAACAAACTGTGACAGCTCCTTCTCCTCCGCGCTTTCCTTGACCACGCCACCGGCCTTTGTCGTGCTGCCGATCTGCCCCGTGGTACCCACCGTTTCACGGGGCAGTTCGGGAAGGCCACCACCGCTGAAGTAGCTGTAAGCCACGAATCCCAGTACCACCACAACGGTGCCTTTGACGCCGAGAAACCGAAACAGCAGGGGCAGTACCCGGAGCAGTCCACTGCGGCCACCGGCACCACCCAGACCGCCTAAACCGGCAAAACCTCCGGGCGATGAGCCACGCCGGTCCTCGATGTTGCTGCTCGTTCGTTTACCCCGCCAACGCATGTTGTTGTCCTCTCAAATAGTCCTGTTGAGACCAAGTTTACCCGTCTGACGCCAAACTGCATCCGTTACAGTAAAAAGGCCATCCCCGGATACCCTCCCTTTTTTCGGGAATATCCTGCCGATTCACAGCGATTTGTTCTATACTGTGACAGCATATGCGAGCTGTGTATTTCTTGCTTGGCTGGAGTTTTTTCGGACTGGGGGCCGTCGGTGCCGTTGTGCCCGGCTTGCCGACAACGCCGTTCATGCTGCTTGCCCTGTGGGCATTTTCAAAGAGTTCCAGGCGATTTCACGACTGGCTCTATGCACACAAATTCTTCGGTCCCCCATTAGCCCAATGGCAGAAACATCGCGTTATTCCCGCCAAGGCTAAGTTTCTTGCGATTGTTACCATGATTGCAAGTTTCACTTACCTGGCATTGTTTACCGGGATGAATCCTCTAGGTAAGGTTGCCGTGGCGCTCGTTATGCTCTCTGGCGCGGTCTTTATCCTCAACCAGTCGTCGCGGGTCGCTGAAGACGAGAGCAGTACACTATAGTCGTTGTTTTTTCGATTCAGGATTGACACGCCATGGGCAGATCCCTTACCCGTTGCAGCTGGGTCAGCGACGACCCGCTCTATGTGAAATACCACGACAAAGAATGGGGCGTGCCTGTCTACAATGACCGGAAATTGTTCGAAATGCTCATTCTGGAGGGTGCACAGGCGGGGTTAAGCTGGATTACGATACTGAAAAAACGTGCCCATTACCGTAAGGTGTTCGATCACTTCGATCCGAATCTCATCGCGCTTTATGACAGGCGCAAAATCAACGGCCTGCTGAAAGATCCAGGCATTGTACGAAATCGCCTCAAAGTGGAATCGGCAATTATCAATGCGCGGTGTTATCTCGGGCTGAAAGAGCAGCAAGACCGTTTCAGCGATTTTCTGTGGCAGTTTGTTGCTGGCGAACCTGTTGTGAATTGCTGGAAGACATCAGAGGACGTTCCGGTGACAACCGTGCAATCCGATGCCATGAGTCAAGCGCTCAAAGCACACGGCTTTAAGTTCGTCGGCTCAACAATCTGTTATGCATTCATGCAGGCGGTCGGTATGGTCAATGATCACACGGTTGATTGTGACTTCCGCGGCTAAACGGAACGACAACAGGGGACGGACCACCGGCAGGAGGCACGTTTCGAACGGGAATAATTGAGTTTTGGCAGCGAAGCCTTTAACTTGTTGCCCATCACGGCCGATCGGGACCCCCAGACTATGACAG
Source organism: Thiogranum sp. (assembly GCA_039768325.1). Classification (GTDB taxonomy): domain Bacteria; phylum Pseudomonadota; class Gammaproteobacteria; order DSM-19610; family DSM-19610; genus Thiogranum. The sequence continues at coordinate 1,284 of JBDNAP010000358.1, read as the reverse complement.
GCAGCCAGGCGCAACCCTGTGGTGAGGTATTGCTGCGCACTCTTGCCATGCCGTCGGATACCAACCCGAACGGCGATATCTTCGGTGGCTGGATTATGTCGCAGATGGATATCGGTGGCAGCATCCTCGCGAAGGAAACGGCCCAGGGACGTGTTGTCACCGTGGCCGTGGATTCAATCAAATTCATCAAGCCGGTCAAGGTCGGTGACGTGGTGTGCTGCTACGGTGAACTGGTACGCATCGGCAACACATCGATTACCGTACGACTGGAAATCTGGGTCAACCAGATACTGCACGGAAATCCTGACAAGGCAGAGCGTTTCAAGGTGACGGAAGCCACATTCACCTACGTCGCCGTGGATGCCAAGGGTAACAAGCGTCCGGTCATGACGGATTGACAATGCTCTTGCCGCCGGGACCGACGCTGCCGGACGACACCTCAGATGGGTAGTACTGTGGCCCTGCCGCTATGGTTGCTTGTGCTGCTTGTCCTGCTGTCACTGGCGCTGTTGCTGGACCGTGTATTGATTCCGAGTGTACGCTGGTACCTGCGTCGGCGTATCAATCGTGTTATCGACGAAGTCAACACCCGGCTCGATATCGAAGTACGCCCGTTTCAGCAGACGCGCCGGCAGATCCTCATCGACCAGCTCAGTCACGACGAGAAAGTCGAATCCGCAGTCCGGGACTACGCCCGTGAACACGACATGCCGCGCGAAGTGGCGCAGGCAAAAGCCAATATCTATGCCAGGGAAATCGTCCCCTCCTTCAACGCCTATGTGTACTTCCGGGTCGGCTACTGGATCGCCAGACGTGTCGCCCGTCTGATCTATCGGGTACGGGTGGGCTTCCACGATGAAGACCGGCTGGCATCCGTCAACCCGGATGCCAGCGTGGTGTTCGTCATGAACCACCGCAGCAACATGGACTACGTACTGGTTGCCTTTCTTGCCGCGGAAAAAACCGCTTTGTCCTACGCCGTCGGTGAATGGGCACAGATCTGGCCGCTGCAGACGCTGGTGCGTGCCATGGGAGCCTTCTTTGTGCGACGCGGCTCGGATGATGCCTTGTATCGCCGGGTACTGGAACGCTACGTGCAGATGGCCACGCGAGCCGGCGTCTGCCAGGCGGTATTCCCAGAGGGCGGTCTGAGCCGCGATGGCGTCATGCGTGCAGCAAAGCTCGGCTTTCTTGACTACATGCTGCGTGACTACCACCCGGAGCGTGACCGCGAAATCGTATTCATTCCGGTAGGTATCAATTACGACCGCGTGATCGAGGACC
>JBDNAP010000357.1:0-4018 GCA_039768325.1 Thiogranum sp. | reverse complement strand
GTCGGTTTCCTCGCTTTTCGTTAAAAAAATGAGATTAACCGATGCGACCCTTCATAGTATCTACAATGGGCTAAATAGGCTTAACTTAGCGCCATTCATGTCCAATGTCTTTTTCAAGCGCAAGCCTCCATCGCGATCTGTTTCGCGCGGCTGAAATCATTTTTGCCACTGCCTAGTTTCGGGATGGCGTCGACATGGACGAGTTGTGATGGTTTCATTAGCGGATTGAGACCGGATTGGTCGATGAGCCCCTGTATCTGATCGCCATCGATAGGGCCGGCAATCAAAAGGACCACCTTTTCTCCCTTCTTGCCATCAGGCAGTGCTGTGGTGAGTATTTCGACCTCTTCCGGGAGCGATTTCCCGATCGCGCCCTCGATGGCTCCGAGACTGACCATTTCGCCACCGATTTTTGCAAAGCGGGAGTAGCGATCGACAATGGTGAGGAAACCATCTTTGTCGAGATGGCCTTTGTCACCGGTTTTGTACCAGCGTTTACCGTCCAGTTCGACGATAACATCAGCGGTCTTATCCGGTTCGTTGAGGTAACCCAGCATGACCTGGGTGCCACCGAACAGGATCAGACCGTCTTCACCCACCGGCAATGTCGCCAGGGTCTGTGGATCAACGATGCGGAAACTTCCACCGGGCAGCGGCAAGCCGACGGTGCCCGTTTTATTACCTTGCTGAACCTTCCAGTCCCGCGGATCGATTCGGTCCGGAATGTTCACGCTCGCCACCGGTGTGGTTTCCGTGGTGCCATATCCTTCGTAGATCTCCTTGTTGAATTTGAGCTTGAAGGCATCGCGTACTTCCGGACTGAGTCTTTCTGCGCCGGCGACCACGACGCGCAATGAGTCGAACATCAGGGGGTGGATACGCTGGTTGCGGGTGTATAAGCGCAGGAAGGTGGAGGTGCCGCAGAAGACGGTGGCCCGGTGTCTGGCGATCGCCTTGGCAATCGTGAGGGCATCGGTGGGATCCGGGTGGCAGACGGTGGGGATGCCCTCAACCAGGGGCATAAGTCCTGTCACCGTGAGGCCGAAGGCGTGAAACAGGGGCAGGGTGGCCATGACGGTGTCATCGGCTCGCACATCGAGCACATCAGCGACCTGTCGGATATTGGCCATGATATTGCGGTGACTCAGCAGCACACCCTTGGGTTCGCCTTCGCTGCCGCTCGAGAAGAGAATAGCCGCCGGCTGCTCAATGTCGGCCCGCCGACCGAACAGCGTGTAGAGCACGCCTGCGGGCAGCGCTATCACTGCGGCCAGAACGGCGAGTTGCGTGAATCTGCCAATCCCGTCCTTGAGGTCTTCGAGATAATGGACCTGCATCCGGGCCAGCAGTTCGTTCACGTCGATGCCACGCTGCTCCAGCTTTTTAAGGAATCGCCTGGACGTGTAAAGGCTGCGGATCTCCGCCTTGCCGATGGCAGATTTCAGTGTCTGCAGACTCGCGGTGTAGTTCAGGTTGATCACCGTCTTGCCCAACAGCAGGCTGGCCAGGTTGGCAATCATGCCGGCACTGCTGGTCGGCAGGAGTAGACCGATATTCTGTTCCGGACTTCGTTTGCGGATCAGGCGGGCGAATGCGATCACCGCGGTGAGTGTTTTGTACCCGGATAGCGTGATGCCTCCACCGGCGTCAGCCAGGCAGCGTTCAGTGCGGCGCCGCTTGGCGGTCCGCAGCCATGCCAGCGGGATGGGGTCAAGCGTCCGGGTGTGGCGTTCCCAGGCATCGATCGACAGATCAAAGACCCGCCGCTTCAACTCGTGGGCCGGTGTATCCATCGGCAGGGGTTTGCCGAAGGCGATGATCACATCCCGCCGCAGGCGGTTATCGCGCATCTCCTGCAACTTGTCACTGGAACGCGAGAAGCGGCTGCCCCAGAGGCCACGCAGATAAAACGGCAGTATGATGCCGTCGACACCTTCGATCGTCCGCTCATAGCCGTGCTTGAACTCGCCAAGCTGTCCATTGCGGCTGATCGCCCCTTCGGGAAACAGGCAGACCACTTCACCGGCCTTCAGTAGCTCATTGATTGTTTGCAGGGCCTCTTTACTTTGACCGGCGGCAATCGGAATCACCCCGAAGAAATCCAGGAACCAGCGCAGGTACCAGCGTTGATAGATCGCCCGGTGCATGACGAAACGCACAGGACGCGGGCAGGCGATCTGAATCATCGCCCAGTCGAGCCAGCTGATGTGATTGCCGAGCATCAACACACCCCCGGTCCCGGGCAGGTTGTCGAAGCCCAGCACCTCGATGCGGTTGGTGCTGGTAAACAGCCGCGCAATGACATAGCGCACCAGCGACTGAGGCAACTGGTAGACGGTATAGAGGGCGCCGGCCAGCGCCGTGATGGTCAGCAGATGAAACAGACCAAGGCTGCTGGTGCCGCTGAGGGCAAAGGCGACGGTTAAGCCCAGGAAACTGAGCATGACCACATTCTGCACCCAGTTGTTGCCTGCCAGCACCGTGCCCAGCTGTGCGTCCCTGGCATGGAACTGGATCAGGGCATTCAAGGGCACAATGAACAGGCCGCCGGCGGTGCCCAGGAGCAGAAAGTCGGCGATCAACCCAGCCCGTGAGGTCAGTTGTGGCAGGGCAAAGAGCGCGATGACGATACCCAGTGCACCCAGCGGGATCAGACCCGTTTCGATGTAATGTTTCGAGGCGCGACCGGCCAGCAGCGAGCCAAGTATGATACCGATACCTGAACTGGCCATGATTCCCTGAATGACGACGGTATTGTTCTCAGCCAGGGTCTCCTTGGCAAAGGCCGGGAAGGCGGCCAGTACGACCTGCGAGATCCCCCAGAATGCAGAGAGGCCGACGATGGAGAGCCAGATGGTTCGGTTCGCCAGGATGGTGCGGAGATTATCGTGGAGGTAGCGACCTTTGCCATAGCGTGTCCAGTCGAAGCTGATATCGGGTGCGCCTGTGTCCGTGGCGGGTAGCCGCAGGGCCGACAGAAATTCCAGTCCTGCACACGCGACCAGCACCCAACCGATGGGTGCAATCGTTTGCAGGAGTTGGACCGCGTTGTCATAGCTCACTCCGGCCAGTGCCTGTTCAAAGAAAATGGAAAAGACGAAGATGCCGAGTAGAATCGCCACTATGGTGACCGCCTGGACAATCGCATTGGCGGTCGTCAGTCGCTCTTTTCCCATCAGTTCCTTGATGTAGCCGTATTTTGCCGGCGAATAGAAGGCGCTCTGAACTGCCAGCAGAAAGGTCATGGCAAAGGCGAAGCGAAACCAGCCCTGATAATAGGCGAGGGTGATCAGCAGCGTAAGCCCCACCGCTGCCGCGGCGCTGACCTGCATGATCCGGGGCTTGGTATGTCGGTCAGCAAGATAGCCGGCAGGAGTGAAGAGCAGTACGAATGGCAGCAGGATCAGCCCGTTGACGATCGCCGTGAGGATGATCTGGATCTGGCCATCATAGATCTTGAATACGGTGTTCTGGATGAGGATCTTGTGGCCCAGATCGACGAAGGCATTGAGGAAAATGACCAGGATAAACGGCATGAACCCTGCCGGCCTGAAAAGTTTATCCATGGTTTGCAGTCCCTCTTGTTGATATCAACGATGGTGCGGCGGTGAGATCAGTCTATCGACTATTTTCTCAAAAAATGTTACGGCGCATCAGCGATGGTGTGGGATTCTGAACCGAATCGGCGCCCGTCACCACCCCCCTGTGGGTCGGTGCCAGGATGCCGACGGCAGGCACCCCCCGGCAGTTGATTGAAGGTCCGTATCGACAGGCCCGCTGAGTGCCTGTACATCGGTGAAGCAGTGGTTTATCCACTGACCTCGAGGTCTACTGTCGGTGTGATGTCTCATGCCGTCTATTCAGGCGTATCGGTGAATGTCGCTAATTTAAGCCTATTTAGCCCATTATTGGGTCGAATTAATTCGACCAACCACGTTGCCATTCCATCTATCATCCCGGATATAGTCAAAATGTGGGTAGCCGCCAACAGCTGCTGGCCGAATAAATTCGGCCCTAC